>NZ_JBEYFC010000201.1:0-14600 GCF_040634175.1 Streptomyces sp. NPDC007162 | reverse complement strand
AGCTTCGTTGCATGCGTGGCGGCCCGCCACCCCCATCGTCATGATGCTGTGACCAGCATGGATCCTTGATCGACAGGACTTTGAAACCGCCCTGCGCGCTCAGCTCGCAAGGCGTGACCGTACCCTTCCCGATCCAGGCCGCGACCCTGCCGAATTCCCTCGCCGGCCGGGACGTACTGGGCCGTGGCCGCACCGGCTCCGGCAAGACCCTCGCTTTCGGGCTGGCGTTGCTGGCCCGTACGGCCGGGCAGCGCGCCGAGGCGAGGCAGCCGCTGGGGCTGATCCTCGTACCCACGCGTGAGCTGGCGCAGCAGGTCACCGACGCGCTCGCCCCGTACGCCCGCTCCGTGAGGCTGCGGCTGGCCACGGTGGTGGGCGGAATGCCGATCGGCCGGCAGGCGAGCGCGCTGCGCGGTGGCGCGGAGGTCGTCGTCGCCACACCGGGACGCCTCAAAGACCTCATCGACCGCGGCGACTGCCGGCTGAACCAGGTTTCCGTCACCGTCCTCGACGAGGCCGACCAGATGGCCGACATGGGCTTCATGCCGCAGGTCACCGCCCTTCTCGACCAGGTCCGCCCCGAAGGCCAGCGCATGCTGTTCTCCGCCACTCTCGACCGCAACGTCGACCTGCTCGTGCGCCGCTACCTCAGCGACCCCGTCGTGCACTCCGTCGACCCCTCGGCCGGCGCGGTCACGACGATGGAGCACCACGTGCTCCACGTGCACGGCGCCGACAAGTACGCGGCAACCACCCAGATCGCCGCACGCGACGGCCGCGTGATCATGTTCCTCGACACCAAACACGCCGTCGACGGCCTCACCGAACACCTCCTGAACCAAGGGGTCCGGGCCGCCGCCCTGCACGGCGGGAAGACACAGCCACAGCGCACCCGCACGCTGGCACAGTTCAAGACCGGACACGTCAACGTGCTGGTAGCGACCAACGTCGCGGCGCGTGGCATCCACGTCGACAACCTCGACCTCGTCGTCAATGTCGACCCGCCGACCGATCACAAGGACTACCTCCACCGCGGCGGCCGTACCGCCCGCGCGGGAGAGTCCGGAAGCGTCGTCACCCTGGTCACCCCCAACCAGCGCCGCAGCATGACCCGCCTCATGGCAGCGGCCGGCATCGTCCCGCAGACCACCCAGGTCCGCGTCGGCGAGGAGGCCCTGCACCGCATCACCGGCGCCCAGGCCCCCTCCGGCATCCCGGTGGTCATCACCGCGCCGGTGGTCGAACGCCCCAAGAAGCGTGGCGCCACCTCACGCGGCCGACGCCGCCCCGTCCCGGCGGCCCGCCGCGCGCCCGTACGGCAGTCCACCGCCGGTGCGGCGGCATAGAACCCTGGTGATCAGGAAGCCGGCCCAACTCCGCAGGAGGAACCCTTTGACGCTGGACCAGACGCAGTTCCGCCCGGCAAGCTCCCACCCCGCGCACAGCACGGTGGCCGACACCATGGACGCGGCCGGACCGCAGGTCTGGGAGGACATGACCGTGGAGGTGGCACTGTCCGTGATGGCCGCCGCCCGTACAGGTCATCTGGTCGTCTGCGACGAGGACGGTATGTGCACCGGCCTGGTCACCCGGGACCGGCTCACGGCCGTTCGTGACGGTTCCGGATACACGGACCGGATCCGCCTGCGGGACATCGCCGACGTCATCGGGCCCTTCGCCTCGCCGCTGGTCACGAGGGCCGAAGCCGAGCGTGCGATGCGCTGCCGCCGGCTCGGGGCCCCGCCCGTGGTCGACGGACACGGCAACGCTCTGGGCGTCGTCGCCCTCTCTCGCTGAACCGCCCTCACCCCTACCCGGCCCCGTCTTCTCTTCTCCCCGGAGGCATCATGCGCTGTGTCATCGCCCGCTTCCCGTTCGACCTGACCAAGCCCGGCGTGGTGGAATCGATGAAGGGCGTCCCACCTGAGCCGGTCACCGGGGAGTTCGTCATCATCGGACGACGCCACTACCCCGCCAAGCAGGTCGGCCAGGTCATCACCCGCCAGGACCGCCGTGATTTCAGCACCGGCGAAGTCCTCAGGGCCATGACCCAACTCGGCTTCACCTGCGGCCCCCGCCCTGCCGCCGCGTCTGCGCCCCTGGCCGGCCCGTACGAGCAGGCTTCCGCAACCGGCACCCCCCCTGTCCGTCTGACTTACGGACAGGTGTGAGCCGAACAGAGCAGTGAGACCCCACCGGCGTTGGCGAATTCCAGGGGTCGTGGCAACACCGCGGTGAGTTGATCAAGCCGCGAGCAGTTTGGACAGGCGCTTGGCCGAGGTCTCCCAGCAGAGCGTTTTGGGTGGGTGGCTGTTGAGTTCGGTGGCGACGGCGTCCAGGATCTCGATGCCCTGGTCCCAGGTCAGGGACCGCAATCAGGTGAGGCGGGAGGGTCTGGCGGAGCCGTTGTTCTTGCCGACGATCAGGTCGCCTTCCCGGTGCGGGACAGCCCGGTCGGCGGCATCGGCGGGCCGTCGGGGAAGCGTGCCCGTAGAGCGTGGCGGATCTGCTCCGGGCTCCACCGCCGGGTCACGTGGTCCTGGAGGAAGTCCCGCAGCCTGGCCTGGCCGGACGGCAGTACCAGCCGCGGTTGGGCATGAGCGTGCGGTTGCGGCGGATCTCCCGGCTTACGGTGGGCGGAGGGACTGCGGCCAAGCCCGGCCGCGACGGCCCGGGCGGACGCCTTCTCCGGGAGCCGGTCGGCGATGTGGATGCGGTCGGCCTCGGCGAGGCAGCGCGACGGGCCGGCGGGTTCCCAAGGCGAGCCGGGGGTTCGGATGCTTGCCAGGGCAGCCGTGTCCACGATGGGCGGGGCTGCCCTGTACCTCCCGGATGCCTGCCGGCCGTAGAGCCAACGCCTGCCGGTGCGGCGGTTGATGCCGACGACCCGGCAGGCTTCCGTGTTCCCTGTTCCAAGATCCACGAGCCGGAACGGAAGCGTGCCGGTGGGGCCTCACTGTGTGCCGTGGGTCGGTGGGTCAGTGGTCGGAGTAGCTGAAGTCGCCCACGGTCCAGGCACTGACGTCCTCGATCGCGACGCGGTACATCCCGCCCGTCTCCGGGATCCCCACCGTACCCTGCAGGATCCGGGCGACGTGGAAATGCAGATGCGTGGGCGGTCCGTCCTTCCTCGCGGGGGTGTCGAAGACGGCGGAGAACGCGCTCAGGTCGGCGGAGTCCGTCAGCACCTCAGACACCCTCTGCCTCCACATGGCTCCCGGAGCCAGCCGACCGGTGATGACGGCACCACTGGTGACCACGGTCAGGGTCATCTGATTGCTCTGCCCGGATTCCACCAGGGCGGCTATCGCAACGAGCAGCTCGTCAGGTTTCGACATGGGATCGGATTCTATGCACCGGCCCGCCCGGGCGGCTTGGACGGTGGCGCAACCGAGCGGGACGGGCGCACACGGCTCCCCTTCGAGGCGCCCTGTGCCCCGCCCGCCAACCCGCCCGAGCCACCGCCCTCGCCGGAGGGGCTGGGAATCACGATCGACGCGCCCTGCCGGTCGGCGCCGCCACGGGAAGCTGCGCGGGCGGCTGCGGGTGTCATCCCTGCGTCGGACCTGCGCTGCGGACGGCCCGCAGTATTCGCAGATCGGCCCAGCGGAAGACCTCATCGTCGAGCCGCAGCAAATCTATGCTCGCTGGAGTAGACATTCGATGTCTTCATGATTATGGTTTCTTTCGTAGCCGAGATCGAGCAAGGCCCGGCAGACACGAACTGCCGGGCAGCAGTCCACGTATGACGGTGCGGTGGTGGAGTTTCGAAGCCAGGGTGTTTACGACGGCGACGGGACTGACGACCGGACCGGGTGGCCTGAAGTGATGAGGGGCCGCCGTGAGCAGGACCGCGGTTGACGCGGTTGCAGTGCCAGCAGTATGCAGTCCCTGTTTGCAAGTGATTGGTTCCGAGGGAAGAACGGAGGAGTCGAGCACCATCAGGATCGCCCGGGCGGAAGACGCGCGCCCGGGTACCGCAGGACATCGATAGGCAGGTGGTCTCCGGTCACGCATCCGCGATCCCCGCACCCCCGTCGGAGTATCAGGCGGCTGGGCGGAAACAGAAGGCCGGCGCAGCACTAGGGCCGGCAGATGGTGTTGCAGTTCCTTCGGGGCCTTGGTGCCAAACGGCACCAAGGCCCCTCCACGCGTTCCACAGAGAGGTGAGATGACAGCAGACGAGTCGCTGAGCCGTCTCGACGACGACGACTACCCCGCCTACACGATGGGCCGGGCTGCCGAGTTGCTCGGTACCACTCCCGGCTTTCTCCGCGCCATCGGCGAAGCGCGACTGATCACACCACTGCGCTCCGAGGGCGGACACCGCCGCTACTCCCGCTACCAACTTCGCATCGCGGCCCGCGCGCGTGAGCTCGTCGACCAGGGCACCCCGATCGAGGCCGCATGCCGGATCATCATCCTCGAAGACCAGCTCGAAGAAGCCCAGCGCATCAACGCCGAATACCGGCGCACCGGCGGATCGTCCAGTCCATCGGCCGCAGCCTGAGGTGAGCGGGCCCGCCGGTATCGGCGGGCTGTCACCCCCGCGCGTGGCCGGCTGTGGCGCGCGGAGATGGCGCTCGTGTCCGAACGGCTCCGCCGGCATGTCGCTCACCTCCGGCCCCGGTCGCGGCGCCGCCACGAAAGGGTGAGGCGGCTGGCACGCTCCCTACCCGGGCGCCGCCGCCTCCCCTCCAGGCATCCCCTGACACGGCCCCAGTCGTTGATCCGGCCGCCAGTGCGGCCAGAGCACCGTGTCGCAGTAGTGAATGCGCCTGCTGTTGTGGTCAGTAGACGGCGAGGGAGATGGCGATGTAGTGCGCGGTGAAGGCCGCCACGGTCAAGGCGTGGAACACCTCGTGGAAGCCGAACCAGCGGGGCGAGGGGTCGGGGCGTCGGACGGCGTAGACCACCGCGCCCGCGCTGTAGAGGAGACCGCCGGTCACCGTCAGGGTGACCACGGCCGCACCGCCGGTGTGCAGGAAGTCGGGCAGGTAACGCACCGGTGCCCACCCCAGGGCCAGGTAGCAGGGGGTGTACAGCCAGCGGGGAGCGTTGACCCACAGCACGCGGAAGGCGATACCGGTCAGCGCGCCCGTCCATACGATCCACAGCAGCAGGGTTCGCCGGTCAGGAGGGAGGAGGAGCACGGCCAGAGGGGTGCAGGTCCCGGCGATGATCAGGAAGATGTTGGCGTGGTCGAGGCGACGCAGGACGGCCTCGCCCATCGGCCCCCAGGTACCGAGGTGGTAGACGGCGCTCGTCCCGAACAGCAGCCAGGCGGTGACCGAGTACACGGTGCAGGCCAGGGCCGCCTGCTGGGTCCGGGCCAGGCAGACGAGGACGATGCCCGCGCTCACCGAGGCGGGGACCATCGCGGCATGGAGCCAGCCACGCAGCTTCGGCTTGACCGGCTCGACCAGGTCGGCCGCCCACTCGACCAGGTCGGCAACCGGGTGAAACTCCTCCCCGGCATTGCCATGAGGTGATCCGCCGGGGAGACCGGCTACGGCGTCCCCAGACACAACTTCCTGTCCTGTCTCGTTCTTCTGGGCATCATCGGCAACCATCCGATCATGCTAAGAGCCTGCCCGTGACAGCCTCCCTCGAGGTCGGTCTCGCCACCAACCGGGCCTGCGGAAGCCGTGTAAGCCGCCTGGCCATGGGAAGGACCAAGGTTCCCGAGCGCGTGTCTCCGCCCACCTACGCCCAAGGACCGCCGATGCTTCCCGAGTTCCCCTCCCACGCATCCGTCCCCCTCGCAGATCAGCTGGAACAGAGACTGGGGCCGCCCTCACAGTTCGAGACCGGCCGTTTCGACGTGGAGCGTGTCGCCGGCATAGCGGTCCTCGCGGCGGCCCACTCCGATGGCTACGCGGCCACCGCGCATCTCCTCGGACTGCTGGCTGCGCTCCCCGCCCCCACCCACGCAGGAGAACGCTTCTGGTCGAACCTGTGGAGATCCTCGGGCACCGCCTACCTGCTGCCGACCAATATCAAGGACCTGGTGCTGCGTTCGCTGGCCGGAGAGGGAACCGGTCTGGCCGGACAGATCCTCTCGGCGGTAGACGAGATGACGCCTCCCCAGCGCGTTGCGGCCGCAGAGGTGATCGGCCAGGCGCTCGCCGAGTCCGACCACCTCCCTGATCTCAAAACACAGGTCATCGGCGAACTTTGGCTCCGGGACCTGGAACTCACCGCCTGGCGCGTCCTTCACGCGGACCACAAGTCGCCCGATGCGGCCGGGCGTAACGCCTTCATCGAAGCATGGACGAGTGTCTGACCCCGGCCGAGCCGGCACACACAAGCATCCGAATAGTGAGGACGGGTTCGTGATGGCACGGCTGCGGCCCGTGGGCGCACGGGCTCGCCGCACTGTCCTGGTTCCTGAGCATTGACGGTGACACTGTGCTGACCTGCGCACAGGGGGCCGGTGACGCCGCCTACGACCCGAACCGCGGGGCAACGGCTTGACAGCCGCCCTCGCGGGGCCGTCTCGCTGCCGCCGGTACCTCGGTCTCGCCGCAGCCGACGAGACTCACACGCCCGGCTGCCTGGTCACCGACGCCGTGATCGCCGCCCAGCCGAGGGACGGAGGGCCTCCGGGGGAAGATCGGGCGCATCGCCGGCACAGTGCCGACGGCACTCGGGCACAGTGCGTAGCCGCCGACAGCGCCGGCCGCTTCCGTGACCGCCACAGCCGGTGGTCTCGAACAGGCGGTGCTGCTCGGCCGTGATGCCGGAGTCGGGTACCGGTCCACGTGTGGGACCAGGGCGTCGCCGTAGCCCCGCACCACGGCGGTGCGCCACACCTTGTCATGCTCGGTGATCCGGTTGATGACGGCCCGGTCCGCCGGGCGGGGCAGGACCAGGGACACCAGGCGGCGCAGCGGGTAGGACACCGACGGCGCGGATCTGAGCGGATCGCAGAGGAGATGCGCGGAGGTGGTGGCTCGCCCGCATGCCGTTTGTCCGGGTCTTGTTTTCAGGGGTGGTCGAGTGACTCCGGCGCAACGGCGCAGGCGCCTGTGCCCCGCCCGTCGAGCGCGGCGTGCACGGTGGGGAAGACGGGGAGCAGTGTGTCGAGGCCGAGGATGCGCCACACCTGCTGGTAGTGGTCGCTGAGGGCGGCGAGGCGCAGGGTGCCGGCATGGTTGTCGAGCGCGCGGGACAGCGTGATGATCATGCTGACGCCCGAGGAGTCGAGGTACTGCACTTCGGAGGCGTCGAGTACGAGGGTGCCGCAGCCTTCCCTGATCAGGTCTTCGCACCTGGCGCCGAGGTCGGAAGCGTTGCCGTAGGCCACCTCGGTCGGCAGCCGCACGACCGTTGTGTCCGCGTGCCGTACACGCACCATCAGCATCGAGAACCGACTCCTATCCCCATCGTTTGAGCCTGTGCCGCCGGCGCCTTTCTGTCTGTCGCCGCCCGGCGACACCACCCCGCCTACCCCGGGGCGATGTCGGTCACGCGTGCCCTCAAACGCTGGGCCGGAGAGCAGACCGTCGGCACCAGCGGGCTCAGCCGGGCAGCTCGGTGTGCAGGCGGATCGTGGTCCCTTCGTCCGGTGTGGACCGGATCTCGACAAGATCGCAGAGCTGGTGGACGAGCCACAGCCCACGTCCCCCCACCTGCCTCGCGGTCGGCATCGTACGTCCGGACAGTGGGTCGTCCAGGTAGCCGACGTCGCGGAACTCGCAGACAAGGCGTCGTTCCTCGCTCCAGGTGCGCAGCACGCCCTGTCCGCCGCCGTGGCGGATGCTGTTGGTGGCCACCTCTGTCGCCGCCAGGTGCAGTTCGCGCAGGCGCCGACCGGTCAGGCCGTGCTGTTCGGCGCAGGCAGCGATCTTCTCTCGGAGGGCGGGCAGGTCGCCGCTGGTGTAGCGGAACTCGTCGTACGGGTCGCAGGGGCCGGTGAGGGGAACGAACGCATACGGTGCCCGCGCGTCGTAGTCCTCGCTCAGCACCGTCCGGCCGTCTCTGCGGATCTGGGGGTGGCAGCGTGCCATCTGGGGCAGGGCAGCCTGGTTGCGTGCGACGTCGTAGGGGCACAGCAGCCACCAGGCCGGGCCCTGGGCGAACGCCCTGTTGAGCAGCCACTCGTGGTAGCGCAGCTCCTCGGCCTCAGCAGCACTGCGGACCTGGTCCCAGGGGGATTCGCCGATCCCGCGGACGGGCCGCCCCTCCGAGACGTGTTCCTTGATCCATTCTTGCCAGGCAGCGATGAGCCGCCCCGGATGACGTTCCACCCGACTGGTGTCGACATAGCGCACGGTGTCGCTCTCACGGATCTCCGCACGCAGCAATGACGCCTTCTCCTGCGGCACGGCCACGACGACGGCCTCGTCACCGTCGAGCGCCTCCTGGATGAAACCCAATGCGCCCGTGACGAATTCATCGCTGCCCGAGTACGGATACAACTCGTGCCGGTATCCAGTGCCGTCGAGGGGAGTGGACGAAGAAGAGGTCACGGCGCCATCACCACCGGAACGTCGGGAATCGCGAAGCCGGACAGCTCCCAGACGAGCCGCACGGTCTCGTTGGTGCCTTCCAGGATGACCTTGCGATCCGGAAGGTGCCTGGCGGCATCGGCCAGTGCGCTCATCCCGGCGGCATCGAAGAACTCCAGGGTCTGGCAGAGCAGACGCACCGTCGGCGTGTGAGCGAGGAGGGTGCACAGGATGGTGCCGAAGGCCCCCGCACCGTCGCTGTCGACGGTCCCGGTCACCGTCCAGCCCTCCTGCTCGGTTCGGTACACCCGGAACGCGGGGGAGTACGGACGGCTGCCCAGATGATGAGGATGCACACAACTGATCTGCTGCAAAGCCGGCAGGTCCCAGTCAGCACCGCTGTAGGCGCAGACCACCATGGCTCCGGTGTCGGCGGCGAACTCCTCCAGATCGAGCTCGCTGCGCAGCCACTCCCCGTTCCGGTCCGCGCGAGGTCCGGGCACGACATGGTGCAGCACACGAAGGGAGCGGAACCCCTCCCGGTCCGCAGCGGCCGCCTCCCGCCGCACTGCGGAGAGCAGAGAACCCTGCAGCCGGGCAGGGTCCAGTACAAGCGGTGCGAACTCGCTTTCCGCCCGCGGAGCGGGGCCGACGATCACGACCTTGTCGCCGTGCAACGCACCGTCCGCAACGAAAGCCCGGCTGCGGTCGATGACGTCATCGGCACGATCCAACAGGTGGCAGACATGATCGCCCATGTCCACCTCGTCCAGGGTTGGCAGTACGCGCGGCGCTCTCACTACTCCTCCCTCGCTCCCGCCTCACTCTACTGCTCTCGTGATTTCCTCCCGCATGCTCCCCAAGGAGTGGGGCGGTGTGTGGACCTGCTGTCCGGCCCTCTGGGATCCGATTTCCACAAGATCGACGCGAGGATCGGACGCGGCCGCATCACCTCGATCGCTACGGCGACGCCGAGAAACACGCTGGTGTGCTGCGGGTGATCCATCACGGCAACGCGACGGCGCACCGCGTCCTCAGCCGCGTTCACCCATCAGGCCACCGGCACGACCGGGGCGGTGACGCGGTCGGCGGCGCCTCCCTGGAGGCGGTCCAGGGAGGCGGCGATCCCCTCGTGGGGCATACCGAGCGGCACCGCGCTGACCTCGGTCAGGCGGGTGTACTGGTCGTCGGTCAGGTGGACGTCGAGGGCGCCGAGGTAGCTGTCGAGCTGGGAGAGGTTGCGCGGGCCGATGATCGGGACGAGCGTGGCCACGGAACGGGCGGCGCGCCCGCGCACCCAGGCCACCGCCACCTGGGCGGGCGTCACGCCGGTCTCCTCGGCGATCGCCAGGACGGTGTCGACGACGGCGGTCTTCTGGCCGGTGCTCTCGGTGTGGATGACCATGCCCAGGTCGCTCAGGCGCCCCTCGGAGGAGCTGCGGTATTTGCCGGTGAGCAGTCCGCCGCCGAGCGGAGACCACAGGGCCGCGCCGAGCCCGAGGCTCTCGGCCATGGGCAGGAGCTCACGGTCGGCGGTGCGCTCGACGAGGCTGTACTCGTGCTGGATGCCCACGATCGGGGCCCAGTTCTTCAGGTCCGCGAGCGTTGCCGCGCGCGAGACGCGCCAGGCGGGGAAGTTGGACAGCGCGGCGTGGTGGATCTTGCCGGCGCTCACCAGGTCGTCGAGTCCGCGCAGGAGTTCCTCCATCGGAGTGAGCTGGTCGGGGAAGTGCACCCACAGCAGGTCGATGTAGTCGGTGCTCAGGCGCTTCAGGCTGGCCTCGACCGAGGCGACCATGTTCTTGCGGCTGTTGCCGGTTCTGGAGATGTCCGGCTGCGAGGCGGCGCCGAGGGCGAACTTCGTGGCCAGGACGAAGTGGTCGCGGTCGGCGGAGATCAGCTTTCCGGTCAGTTCCTCCGACTCGCCGAACTGGTAGCCGTCCGCGCTGTCGAGAAAGGTGCCGCCGGCCTCGGCGAACCGGTCGAAGATCCGGCGTGCCTCGTCCGGCTCGGCGCCTGCCCCCCAGCCGGTGCCGAAGTTCGCGGTGCCGAGCGCGTACTCGGAGACGCGCAGTCCGGTCCGGTGGCCGAAGGTCGTGTAACGCATGAGATGTCCTTGTACGAAGGGATGTGGAGGTGGTCGCGTCGGGGTGGAGGGGTGAGCGTCAGTCCGCGTTCGGCTGGGGTGCCGCGGACAGGCTCTGCTTGACGTACCGGCTGGTCTCGTCGGCCAGGATCTCGGGCAGGCCGGTCTCGATGCCGTGCAGGGCCTGGGCCGCGACGTCGGCGGCGGCGATTTTCTGATCGGCGGGCACGCCGGCGGCCATGTCGGTGTCCATGTAGCCGACGTGCAGCGCCGAGACGGTGATCCCGCGGGGCGCCAGCTCGTCGCGGGTGGCATCGGTCAGCGCCCAGGCGGCGGCCTTGGACGCGGCGTAGGAGCCGAGTCCTGCCGGGTGGAACCAGGACAGGGCGGACAGGATGTTGAGTACGGCGCCGCCGCCGTTGCCCTCGATGACGGGGGCGAAGGATCGGGTCGCGGCGAGCGGGCCGAAGAAGTTGGTTTCCATCTCCCGGCGCACCTCAGCCGCGTCGCCTCCGATCAGCGACGCGCCGGTGGAGATGCCTGCGTTGTTGATCAGCAGTGTCGCGTCGGACGCCACGCGCGCGGCCTCCCGTATCGACGCCTCGTCCGTGACGTCCAGTTGCAGCGGGATGACGTCCGGCACGTCGACCGTCTCGGGGCGTCGGGCCGCGCCGTACACCTTCGCGCCGCGCTCGACGAGCTGGGCGGCCAAGTGCCGCCCGAGGCCCCGGTTGGCGCCGGTGACGACCGCGACCGCGTTCTCCAGTTCCATGCTCACTCCTGGTCGTGGCGGGCGCCGTCGGCCACCCGCAAGGAATTAGATTATGAATCCAATCTAAACACGGGTCTACGATAGATGCCAGTCGACATCCAAATGGGAGGTGGTCATGGGTCGCACATCACAGGCGCAGGCGGAGGAGAATCGCAGGCGGGTGGTGGACACCGCGTCCCGGCTGTTCCGGGAGCAGGGCATGCAGGTCAGCGTCGCCGACCTGATGAAGGCGGCCGGTCTGACTCACGGTGCCTTCTACAAGCAGTTCGCCTCCAAGGAAGCGCTCGTCGACGAGGCCACCGCCCACGCCTTCGCCGAGCTCGCCCAACGCCACAGCGCCGGGCTGGAGCGGCACGACGGGGAGCGCGCCGCCGCCCAGCAGGCGCTGATCGACACCTACCTCTCCGTCGAGCACCGCGATGACCCGGCGGACGGCTGCCCGGTCGCCGCGCTCGCCACCGACATCGCGCGCGAGGGCGGGGGGCGTGAGGCCCGTCGCGTCTACGCCGAGGGGGTGGCCGACTTCGCCGATTTCCTGGCCGGTGACGACCAGGACGGCATCGTCCGGCTCTGCACGCTGTTCGGTGCGCTGGTGCTGTCCCGTGCCACCAAGGGCTCCCCGCTCTCCGGGGAGATCCTCGCCGCCGCGCACGCAGCCTTGACCGAAGCGGGCTGATCAAGGGCAGCAGGCAGACCATACGCCTCGGCGGTCGGCTCGGGGGGTGTCGATCGCGGAGGGCAGCCGAAGTGGCCGGGCGGGGCGAATGACGGCGTCAGAGGGGCACGCCCGTGACGCTCATATGGCGCTCCGGCCCGGGGCAGGCCGTCCGGCGCTCGGAAAAGGCCCTCTTGCCTGCGGGTTTCTCCAGCCGAGGAATACGGAGATGTTTCGCATTCCTGGCCAAGAGGGTCTGTGACAGACCACGAGGATCCGCCATGGAATCCGAGACCTTGCTGGCACGGATCACCGACTACGCCAGCCGCCCCGACCCCTACCCCGCGTCCGCGGAACTCCGCGAGGCCGGTCCCGTGGTGCAGCAGGCAGACGGCAGCTGCCTGATCGTTACGTACCACGAGATCACCGCTCTGCTCCACGACCCACGGATGAGCGCCGACCCCCGCACCCGGGCAGAAGTAGCCCACAAGCCACCCTTCCTCCGGCTCGACGACCCCGAACACCACAGACTGCGCACCCTGGCCATGCGGCCCTTCGGACCCCCGCACAGCCCCGACCGGGTCGACTCCATGCGCGGCGAGATCGACCGCATCACCCAGGAACTGCTGGAGCCTTTCGAGGCGGGCCGGCAGATCGACATCGTCGACGACTTCGCCTGCCCGCTGCCCGTCACGGTGATCTGTCGGCTGCTCGGCGTACCGGGCGAGGACGAACCGCTGTTCCGGGCCTGGTCCGACGCGATCGTCGCCTCCGCCGACGTCCGGCCCGAAGACGACTCCACCGAGACGGACAAAGCCGGCGACCAGGCACGGATGGAGATGGGCGGGTACCTGGTGAGCCTCGCCGAACAGCGCCGCGGCAAGCCGACCACGACATGCTCTCCGCCTTCGCCAACGAACCGGACCCGGCCCTGCGGCTCACCCGGGAAGAACTCGCCGAAACCGCCGTGCTGCTGCTCATCGCCGGGCACGAGACGACGGTCAACCTGATCACCAACGGCTCCCTCACGCTGTTGCGTCACCCCCAGCAGCTGGACCTCCTGCGCCGCGAACCCGAACTGCTGCCGCGAGCAGTCGAAGAACTGCTGCGCTACGAGCCCCCTGTCCACATGCGCGAACGCATCCCGCACGTCGACATCGACGTCGTCGGCACCAAGATCCCGCGACACGCGTCGGTCATCCTGGCGCTGGCCTCGGGCAACCGCGATCCCGTCCGGTTCCAGGAGCCCGACCGGTTCGACCCCACCCGCCCCGACATCGAGCACCTCGGCAGCGCCCGCCTGGTCGAGGAGCCGCCTCCGTACCGGCGGAACGCCATGCTCCGCGGACCCCGCCCCCCGCCCATCCAACTGTGAAGCCGCGTCGTCGGCTGTCGGCCTCGGGCTGAAGAACCACATCTGCAGGAGCGCCGGCAGGCTGCCGTTCAGCGCGGTCAGGGCGATCATCGGGTCGACCACAGTGAAGCGGCCGGAAGCCATGCCCTGCTCCACGTCGTGCCTTGCGCGCGGAGCCGGTCCGTGGCCGGCGCACATGCGGCCGAGCTCGCTGTGGCAGAGAATCCGTCGCCACAATGCCCTGGTCTGTGAGGTCACCGACTCCAACACCGCCCAACCCCGTCTGCGCCGTGCTCGCACCACCGAAGAGGGCGGACGCGGCCTGTTCCTCGTCGCCCAACTCGCCGAGCGCTGGGGCTGCCGCCATGGCCAGAACCACTAGACCATCTGGTCCGAGCAGCCCGTCGCGCGCGCCGACTGATCACGCCCGACGGCCATCACACTCCGGCCGCGCACCTCGCTCAGCGACTCCGGAACTCCTCCCGGTACAGCGCGAAGTTCTCGGTGTCCCGTCGTGACGCTCGTTTGACGCTCTGGACGCCCGCACGGGGGCATCTGTCCGCTGACGCATCACGTCGAGTGCGTGGCGATGACCTGCGGTTTTTTGCGTGTACATGAGGTGCGGTGCGGGCGTTGCCGGCGATATCCAGGTCGCCTGTAGGTCAGTGGCACTGCTTCAGGGCCAGGTGGTACTCGGTTTTGATCGTGCCGTCCGTCGAGTCCATCTCCATGAAGCTGGTGGCGCTCGGGCTCGAGGTGCCGGGGTCGACCTGCAGTTCCGTGCTGATGTCGAGGGTGCGCTGCTGCCCGCAGGGGGCGAAGACCAGGGCGGCGACGTTTACGGTGTCGGTCGTCTCCCAGTCGTTGTTGAATCCGCCCGCGAAGTGATGGGTCGAGTTCGTGGTGTGGGGGTTTCCCTGGAAGTGGTAGCCGGCCCGCTGGGTCCCGGACGCACCCGGCGCCAGTGACGCGAAGCCGCGGTAGTCGGTGGACGCGATCGCGTAGGTGTAGCCACCGGGGACGTGCACGAGCAGGTCGAGCTGACAGTTCTTGGTCCGGTCGGCCGGCGCCGTGCCGGGCCCCACCTGGGCGAGGTAGTTACTGTAGGTGACGGTGAAGGTGGTGTTGTCAGGGGACACCGACACGGCCGCCGTTCCCGTCGGGCAGCCGGTTCCGTTGACCGTCACGCTGTCGATGACGATCGGGGCCGGCGGCGGCAGCGGGCTGCCGCCGCCCCCCCCCGGGGCGAAAAGTGTAGAGGGGGCGAAAAGGGAGAGGGG
>NZ_JBEYFC010000200.1:0-14639 GCF_040634175.1 Streptomyces sp. NPDC007162 | reverse complement strand
CCGGCGGCCGGCGGGGCAGCGGCCGAGCCGGACGGCGGGCGGGCCGGCGCGCAGGACCCCGCGGCCGAGTCCGACGGCAGGTCCGCGCCCGAACAGCAGGCCTCCTTCGAGGAGTCCAGCGCCGTCCGGGCACGGCACAGCCTCATCAAGGCCCACCGCGGCGCGGTCGGCGTGGGCTCGACCGCCGTCTACATCGAGAGCAACTACAGCGGGGACGGCGCTCCGCAGAAGACCCTCGTGCAGGCGGTCCCCTTCCGCGAGGACGTCGTCACGGCGACCTATGTCGCGGTCGCCGGACAGGCCGAGCTGGAGAGCAGCCTCGAACAACACCGCGTCATCGTGCTGTGCGGGGAGGAGGGCACCGGGCGCAGGGCCACCGCGACGGCCGTCCTCACCCGGTGGAGCCGGCCCCGGTACGCGGTCAGCGCCCTCTACCGCGAGGACGCCGACGTCGTCCTGGGCGTCTGCGAACAGGCGGACGACGTGCTGGAGGAGGGGCACGGATACCTGGTGGAGACGGGTGCCTGGCCGGTCACCGCGAAGACGCTGGAGCGCCTGGCCCAGGTGATGGAGCGGGCGCACGCGTACCTGGTCGTCACCGGTCCGCAGACCGGCTTCCCCGGCACGGCCGGCGACGTCCCTGTCTTCGAACACCCCGGGCCCGACTCCCTGCTGGTGCTCGAAGCCCACCTCAAGGCCCTGGTGACCCGCCACCGGCTGCACTGCCGGCGCGACGAGGAGGACGGCGGACAGCGGTGCGACGCGGACAGCACGGCACGGTTCCTCGACCGGGTGACCGGCGACGAACAGTTGCGGAGCACCCTGGGCCTCGCCCGCTCGGTGACCGGGGTCGTCCAGCTGGCCCGCGTCCTCGCGGAGAACATCCACGCCCCGGACGAGGACCTCGGGGACGTCATCGGCCGATGGCGCGACTGGCTGCGCCTGCTGGCCAGGGAGATGCTCGGGCTGGACGCCGGACGGGACGAGAACGGCGTACCGGCCCCCCAGCACCAGGCCTTCCGGATCACCTACGCGCTCTTCAACGGACACCCGCTGTCCGACATCGTCGAGGCGGGCGACCTGCTCAGCCGGATCATGCTGCCCCACTTCGGCATCGCGGAGGAGGACCTGGTCCACCACATGGCCGAGCAGAACATCAACCGGCTCGTGCCCCAGGAGATGAGGGCCTCCGAGGCCGCCGCGGCCGATGCCCGGAACGCCTTCCGGCAGGCGCTGCTGGTGCACGACCAGCTGCTGCACACCATGCTGGAGAGCACCTGGGACGCCTACAGCCGACTGCGCGTACCCCTCCTGGACTGGCTCGACCTGCTGGTCGGCGGACGCGGTCCCGGCCGGGAGCGCGTCCGGGTCAGGGTCGCCCAGCTGGTCGGCCTCCTCATGGGCCACGACTTCGACTTCGTCTACCAGCGCCGTGTCGGCCGGTGGGCCAGGTCCGACTCCGGGGTGCGCCGCGTGTGTGCCGCTCTGGCACTGGAGATGGCCGCGGCGGAGGGCGGTGCGGCGGATCGCGTCGCCTCCCGCGTGCAGGACTGGGCCCGCAGCCCCGGGACGGCGCTGCAGGACAGCGCGGCCCGCGCCTACGGAACGTCGATAGGCCTGCGGGACGTCCCGGCCACCCTCACCGAACTGGGCAGACTCGGCCGCAAGCCCGACCAGGTCGCGTTCAGCTCGATCGCCTTCTCCACCGCCTGGCTGTTCCTGGCCGGCCAGGTGGAGGAGGTGCTGGCCGAACTCGACCGCTGGGCGACGGCACGCGACGAGTACCTGCCGCGGCACGCCGTCCGCACCGTGCTCGCCCTGGGCCGCTACACGGTCAGCGCGGACCGGCCGGGCCGGCCCGCCCTCGCCGAACTCGCCCTGGCGAACGACAAGCACGCCGAGTTGCTCGTCACGCTCCTCAACCGCGCGCTGATCACCGGGGAGACCTCCACCCGGGCCTGGAACCTGCTGGCCCGCTGGCTGCCGGCCGCGGACGGCGAGGACAACGAGGACCTCGCCGCGCTCTACGAGTCCCTCGCTCCCCGCATCTTCACCGGCCCGCTGAAGGGACGTGCCCGGTTCCACCTGAACCGGGTCTGGATGCCCCGCCACGAGGACTCCGCGACCCTCCGTCGCGTCCTCGCCGCCGTCTGATCCGACACCACCGACCGACCGTACGAAGGGACACGTCTGTGTCGAACACCCGCAAGAAGGGACTCTGGGCCAGGCTGCGTGACTGGTGGCGCGGCCGCCCCGAACACGACCGCGACCAGACCACCGGCGCGACCTCGGAGCACGTCGCCGAATGGGAGTCGCCCGCCCCGCTCTCCGTGGAGCCGGTCCGCCCCGAGGCGTACGCCGAACTGGCCCCGGCCGCAGAGCCGTTGCTGCTCGCGGCGGAGGGCGACGTCTTCGAGTTCCAGGTGCTGCCCCACTTCCGCTGGCACAGCCGCGAGATGTCGGTCGAGCAGCTGCGCAGGCGGGCCGGCGCGCTGTCGGCCGAAGCACGCGACGAACTCCTCAAGAGGTCCTGGTCGCTGGCGCGCACCTGTGACCCCGTCGACGCGGCCAAGGCCGAGGAACTGATCAACTCCGAGCTGTCCGAGGGCTGGTGCTACGAGGACGAGGACGGCCTCGTCAAGTGCCGTCCCACGGTGCGGATCCGTATAGACCCGGCCCTGCGCGACCGGATGCGGCCCACCCGGCTGGAAGCCCAGGCGATGCAGGAGCAGCTGAGCGTCGGACTGCTCAGGGCGGAGCACGCCAGGCAGCTCACCGAGGAGTGGCTCCAGGTGATCGCGGGCCTTGAGCACTCGGGTGAACTCACGCCGGTGCAGCGGCAGTTCCTGCTCCCCTTCGCGGCAGCGCTCGCCGACGGCGACTTCGCGGCCGCGACCGACGCCCTGCGGACCGTGCGGCGCACCGGCGCCGTCGCCCTGGCCAACGTGCTCAACCAGGCCACCAAGAACCACGAGGAGATCGGGCTCTTCGAGTTCGCCAACGCCTACGACAAGGCCCTGAACAGCTTCTCCCAGCAGATGGGACTCACTCCCTTCTCCTGGATCCTGAACGGGGACAACCCGCCGGACGGTGAGCGGTGAGGACAGGACAGCAGGCCCGCTCGGGCCGAGCCGTGCGGTTCGCCGCGGCGCCGCGGCGCCGGGGCCGGGGCCGGGGCCGGGGCCGGGGCCGCCTGAGCAGAACCGTCACACCCGTTCTCCTCCTGCCGGTGCTGGTGGCCGGGCTGCTCTCCGGCTGCGCGCCGGGTCCGGACCACGAGGCCGCCCGATGCGGCTGGATGCGGAAGACCGCGGACGGTGCCTCCCCCGGTCAGTCGGGGCACACGGTGATCCTCGTCGACGTCTCGTCGTCGGTGCGCGGCTCGACCCCGGCCTCCGGCGGCGTCGACCAAGCCGCCGGCGTCAAGGCGAGCATTCCCGACTGGCTCCGCGGGGTGGGGACCGTGTCCGTCGCCACCTTCGGCGGTGCCGCGCACGACGTCCGGTGGACGGCGGCGGACTGGGCGGCGAAACCCGCCCCCGGCGGCAACGAGGTCACCCGGCGCAGGCACGCCGGTTCCGTGCCGGACTGCGTCGCGCGGGCGGTGGCCAGGGCCCAGTCCACGGTGCCCGTCCGCGGCGGCAGCGACGTACTGGGAGCCGTACGGGAGGCGAGTACCGTCCTCGCGGGCAGCAAGGGGACACGCAGGCTGGTCGTCCTCACCGACGGCCTGTCCACGACCGGCTGTGCCGACCTGCGCGACGCCGGTTTCGACGGGGGCCCGGAGACCGACGCGATCGTGCAGCGCTGCTCGGCCGACAAGGAGGTGACACCCAGGACGCTGGCCTCCGTGCAGACGGTGTTCGTGGGTCTGGGGCAGACCGCGGACAAGGAGCCGCAGGCCTCGCCCGCACAGGAGGCATGGCTCGACGGCCTGTGGCGGCGGCTCTGCGCGGCCGCCCACCCGAAGCCGGCCGAGTCCGCCGACTGCAAGGTGAGCGAGGTCGCGGCCCCCCGCACGCTCAGCGGCAAGGCGGCCCCGCGGCGCCCCGGTGATCCGGCCGTCGAGTTCCCGGAGCGAACCTGGAAGCAGGCCGGGGCCAGGGCACTGTTCGACCCGGACTCCGCCGTCCTGCGGACCGCCGCGCTTCCCCAGCTGGCCAGGATCGCCGTCCAGGTCCGGGACCTGGCAGGGGTACGCGTCCGCGTTCTCGGCTACGTCGATCCGCGCGGCGGTTCGGGCAACAACCGGACGCTGTCCCAGGCCCGCGCGGACGCCGTGAAGAACGAGCTCGAACGGCTCGGCGTGCGGGGCGTGACCGCCGTCGGCAAGGGCGTCCCGGACGGCTGTCCCGGAACGGCGGACGTCCTGGGGACGGAACAGGAACTCCAGTGCGAGCGCCGCGTCGACATCGCGGTCGTCCGATGAGGGGAGGGGACAGATGAGCAGCGAGAACGGCCACACGGCACGGGGCGGTGTGGTGCTGGGCGCGGCCAAGAACTGCCCGAACGGGTGGGAGCCGGACCCGGAGGAAACGCCGCCCGTCCGCCTGGTCGACCGTACGGACAGCCGCGAACGAGCCGTGCTGATGCGAGCGTTCAGCACCGGCAACTCCGTTCTGACCGACGACCGGTCGGGCCTCGGTGCCGCCTGCGCGGCCGTCGTCAGGTCCGCACAGCGCGTGGCGGGCGCCATCGCCGCCGTCGACCGGTTCAGGCGCACCGGGGGAGCGCTGCCGGATCCCCCGGAGGCACCCGTGGCCGTCGTGCGCGGCGACGCGGCCGTGGCGGTGGAGCAGCGCGGCCCCGAGGTGTCCCGGCGGCCCCGGGTGGCCGGGATGTGGCGTCGGCTGGTCTGGCCGGTGACCGCCGCCGGTGCGGTCTTCGACGCGGCGTTCATGGGCTCCGTGGTCCAGCAGATACTGAATGTCGGCCATGGCTCGCTGCAGTACTGGCTCGCCTACCTGCCCGGCCTCGCCATCTCGGTCTGTCTCCTGGCCGCCGGGACGTTCCTCGCCGAGCGCATGGCCCTCGTACGCGGGGGCCGCGAGGCCGCCGCGGCCGGTGACGGCAGCCGCTACCGGTGGCGGCCGCTGGTGGTCCCCTGGCTGTTCGTCCTCGCCGTCCTCGGCCTCATCGTCACCTGCGGTGTGGTGCGGGTGCTGATCGCCACCGAGGATTCGGGCGACAGCTATCTGGCGCTCTTCCAGCCGGTCGTCGTGGTGCTCCTGCTGCTGCTCGGCATCGCGGTCGTGGCCACGAAACTGCTCTCGCACGATCCCGAGGCGGCGGCCGACGCCGAGGCGGTGAGGCTCACCAAGAAGGCGCGCAAGGCCGAGCGCAAACGGGAGCAGGACGCGGAGAAGGAACGGCGGGAGCGCGCCGCGACCGCGCAGAAGGCGCTGCGCAAGCGTATGAAGGCCGCCGACGAACTGGACGACGCGGCACGCGACGCGCTGGTGGCGCATGTCACGGCCTGGTTCGCGCTCAAGGCCGCGCTCGACGGGGCGGAGCAGGACGCCCGCAGGCAGGTGGAGGACGCGGCGTCCGGCCTGGTGGAGGAACGGGCACGCACGGGTATGGCCGGCGCGTTCGACTTCCCGCTGCGAGCGGCCGAATGGCCCGTGGAAGGGATCTCCGTGATCCCGTGCGCTCCGCGGGGTGCTCTCATGCCGGCACGCTTCGAGCCCGGCCCGCAGATCAGGCTGGACCTGCTCGCCGAGGCGCGGAAGCTGCTCGAGCGCCATCATCCCGACGGCCTCTCCGACCGTCTGGACAAGGCCTCGGCGGCACTGAACCGACAGTGGCAGGGGCCGGGGGACGCCGAGGCCGCCGACGGCGAAGGCGACGAAGGCGACGAAGGCGACGAAGGCGACAAGGACGTACCTGTTGAAAGGGGGGAAAGCGAATGAACACCGGGTCGGGGGTCCCGGACGAGACCAGGGTGAAGCACCTCGAACTGCTCCAGGTGACCATCGGCCGCTTCGGCACGAACTCGTTCCTCGTCAAGGGCTGGGCCATGGCCGTCAGCGGAGGGCTGGTCACCGTCGCGGCGGGGGGCGCCGGATGGGCCGTGGCGGTGATCGCCCTGGTGATGACCTCGGGTTTCTGGTTGCTGGACACCTACTACCTGGAACAGGAGAGGCTGTTCCGCTCCCTGTACGACCGTTCCCTGACAGCGGAGTCCGGGCAGATCCCCGTGTTCAGCATGGACGTCGAACGCTATGCGCAGCCCGTCCCCTGGCGCGTGGTCGCCCTCTCCCGCACCATGAGGCTCTTCTACGGCACCTTCGCCCTGGCCGACACGGCGGCGGCCCTGTTCCTCCTCACGGCGTCCTGACGCCCCCACCGGCTCCGGTCACGCGGCCGCCGGAGCCGCCGGAGCCGCCGGAGCCGCCGGGAACCGGTCCACGGACCCCAGCTCGAACCACACGGTCTTGCCGGTGGCCGTCCGTGTGCTGCCCCAGGCGTCCGCGAGGAGGTCGACGAGTTCCGTGCCCCGGCCGCCCTCGTCGTCGGGTTCGGCGACGCCGCGCACCGGGCCGGCCGACTCGGTGTCCTCGACCTCGCACAGCAGCCGGCCCCGGCAGAGCTGGAGGTTGAGCCGGAGCGGCCCCCGCGTGTGGCGCAGGGCGTTGGTGACCAGCTCGCTGACGAGAAGCTCCGCGGCGTCGGCGAGATCGCCCACGTCCCACTCGTCGAGCTGGGCGGTCACCAGCCGCCGGGCCCGGCGCACCGAGGTGAGCTCCCGCGCCAGGGGCCAGGAGGCGTCCCAGGCGGTGGCCCGGCCGCGGGGGGCGTCGAACGGCCGCAGGGGGGCGAGCATGCGCGACCACAGGGCCCACTGCCTGGCGAACCAGGAGGGAGCGGCGCCGTGGAGGTGCCGGTCCTCCCCGGGGACGGCAGAGGCGAGGGCTTCGGTGGCCATGGCGAATCAATCCTTAAGGGCTGACGGAGGGCGGCGTACGTCGTGCGTGTAGCGGCCGCTACGTTCAAATATAGACGTAATGGCTGTTACGGTAAATACCTCGCCAAAAGTTGCCAATCGGTCGTCCTCGTGGCCCGCCGCTCACTCACCTCATCGCCTCGCTCACCTCGCGGACCTCAACCGTCAGGAGCCCCGCATGCCCCGCCCGCCCGACCCGGCCAAACGGCGTGCCCTGCTCGCCGGCATCCGCGCATACGTCCTGCGCAACGGCCTCGCGGACCTCTCGCTGCGCCCACTGGCCCAGGCGCTGGGGACCAGTGACCGCATGCTGCTGTACTACTTCGGCACCAAGGAACGCATGATCACCGAGGCGATCTCGCTCTACGACCGCCGCCCCCTCCTGCGCGCCCGGACCCTGCTGGACACCGTCGGCACCCCCTCGGACGTCCAGGGTCTACGCCGTTTCCTGGAGGAGCTGTGGCGCAACTTCAGCGACCCCGAGGTACGCGCCGCACTCCCGCTCTACCTGGAGGTGATGAGCGCCAGCGTGCTCCACCCGGACCGCTACGGCCCCGTCATGCGCGACATCGTCACCGAGTGGACCGACATGCTCACGCCGATCCTGCGTGAGCTGGGCCTGTCCGAGCACCGTTCGCGAACCGAGGCCACCCTCCTCACGGACGCCTCCCTGGGCCTCCTGCTCGCCCCCCTCGCGGACGGCCACTGGGAGCGGGCGGAGACGGCCTTCCACACCCTCCTCGACACCCTGGAACCGGGCTGGTCGGTCTGACCCCCGATCAGGTGTCGGGGGTTGATCAGGGTCTGCTCAGGGGCGTTCCCCGATGAGCCGGACCGCCGGTGCGGACGAGACTGGTGGCCGGGCCGTTCGACCGCCGGTCCGACCACCACGAGTTCGGAGATCCTCATCGTGAACAGCCGTGCCCGCCGCACCCGTTGGACCACCCTGGCAGCCTGCTGCGGCCTGCTGGCCACCCTGGCCACGGGGGCGGCCCAGTCCGCCTCCGCCACCCCGTCGGACGCACCCCGCGCCGCCACCGCCGCGCCGTTGCCCGGCCTTGACCCGGTCGCGTTGCGGGCGGCCGTCGGCGGCCTGCCGAACGCGGACGTCACCGGCGCGCTGTTACGGATCACCGGTCGTGCGGGCCACTGGTCGGGCACCTCGGGCGTGGGCGACCTGGAGACCGGCCGCGGCGTGCCGTCCGACGCACACATCCGGATCGGCAGCATCTCGAAGGTCTTCACCGCCACGATCGTGCTGCAACTCGCCGCCGAGCACCGGGTCGACCTGGACGCGCCCGTCCAGCGGTACCTGCCGGGCGTCCTGCCCGCGGACCTGCCGCCCGTCACGGTCGGCCAGCTGCTCAACCACACCAGCGGCCTGCCGCGCGGCGCCGACACCCCGGACTTCGGCGACGGGAGCCCCGAGTGGTTCGCCGCCAACCGCCTCAAGAGCTTCACCCCGCAGCGGGTGATCGACCTGATGGCGGGGCAGCCGATGCAGTTCGCGCCGGGCACCGCACAGCAGTACAACGGGGAGAACTACTACGTCGCCGGTGTGCTGATCGAGAAGATCACCGGGCACAGCTTCGCCGACGAGGTCCGCTCCCGGATAACCCGGCCGCTCGGCCTGCACGACACCTACGTCCCAGACGCCGACGACCCGCGGCTGCCGAGCCCGCACTCCCACGGCTACCTGACGGTCAGGTCCTCGGACGGCACCACGCACCCGGTGGACGTCACCGAGCAGAGCCCCTGGCCCTGGGCCGAGGGCGGCATGATCTCCACCGCCGGCGACCTCGACCGTTTCATGACCGCCCTCTTCCGCGGCCGCTTCCTGCCACCGGCCCAGGAGGCCGAGCTCTTCACGGTCCCCGATGTCCCCAGTTTCCATAGCAGCCAGTGCCGCACCGAGGCCGACGCCGGCCGGGCCTGCATGACCATGGGCCTGATGCGGGTCGAGGCCTCCGACGGCGTCGTGGTCTGGGGCAAGACGGGCTCCCGCCCCGGTTACACCAGCGGTGCGTTCGCCACCCGCGACCTCTCCCGCAAGATCGTCTACTCCCTCAACCCCAGGAACCTCGACGGCACCGAGATCCGCTACGTCCAGCGGATCGCCGCCGCCTCCTTCGGCACCGTGGTCCCGGCGGGCGGCTGACCCCGGGGCCGGTCCGACACCTCGGCGGCTGCCCGTGGTGCCTCAGCGGACGCGTTTCCGGGCGGCGACCGCCGCCCAGCCGAGGAGTGCGCTGATGAACAGGTCGCCGACGACCGGGACCGTCCCGCCGCCGGAGCTGCCCTACGAAGTCCTGGAGTGCGTCGGCGGGGGCGGCTGCGGGCGGGTCTACCTGTGCCAGGACGCCGAGGGGCTGATGGTCGCCGTCAAGACGCTGTACGCGCACCTCGCGGCGGCTCCCCCGATCAAGCGGGGCTTCGCCCACGAGGTGCGGGCGGCCCAGCGCATCGACGGACGGTTCACCGTGCCGGTGATCGCGGCGGACACCGAGGGCGCGACCCCGTGGATGGCGGTGCCGTACGTGGCCGCCCCCTCGTTGCAGGAACTCGTCGAGCACTGCGGCCGGTTGGAGCCCGGTCTGGTGCGTTCGCTGGGGGCGGGCATCGCCGTCGCCCTGAACGCCGTCCACGCCCAGGGCATCGTGCACCTCGATCTCAAGCCGGCCAACGTGCTGCTGACCGAGGACGGACCGCGCGTCACCGACTTCGGCATCGCCCAGATCGAACGGCTCACCGAGCCACGGCGCGGCTTCGCCGGCACGTACGCGTACGCCTCGCACCTTGGCCCCGGCTCCGGCCCCGGCGGCCGAGTCCTTGCCGGAGCCGGGTGGCGGTGGGGGAGTCAGGACGGTGGCTGGAGAACCGCGTCGATGACGTAGATCGTGGCGTTCGCGGCCTTGATGTTCCCGCAGACGATGTTCGCCTTGCCGTTGACCTTGAAGTTGCTGCCCGACCCCGACGTGGTCAGCTTGCCGCCCTCCACCGTCGTGAAGGAGCCGTTGGAGAGCTCGTTCGGGGTGATCTGCTTGTCCACGACGTGGTAGGTCAGCACCTTCTTCAGCTGCCCCTCGTTGGTGAGGAGCGAGGAGAGCTGCGACGTGGTCACCTTCTGGAAGGCCTGGGCGTCGGGAGCGAAGACGGTGATGGCGGGTTTCCCGTCGAGGGTGCCGTTCAGCCTCGCCCTGACCACGGCCGAGACCAGCTGGCTGAGCTGGGGATAGGCGGCCGCGGCCTCCACGACCTTGTCCTTGGCCGTGCTGGCCTTCTGGGAGAGCGCCGAGCAGCCGGGACCGAACGTCCCCGACGGACCGGGTGACGCGTCCTGGGCCTGGCTCTGCGACGCCAGGCCGCCGAACGTGAGCGGGACGGCGAGCAGGGCGGCCGCCGTGGCCTTCGCGGTACGCATGCGGGTGAACCTCATCGCAACCTTCCTCCCGTGGAAGCCTCGCGTGGAGGCGTGAACACTGCAGAGGTCTGGGACTGCGGAACTCTTCGTTTCCGCGGGCGGGGTGGGGCGATTGCCGCGCCACGGCCCTGGGCCATGGTCACCCGGCCACTGAGCGAGCGTATCCAGCAGGTGTGGTCACCGCATCTCGAGGTCGTCGCCCGGCCCCGGTCGCGGCGAGCCCCGACCGCGGTGTTCAGCGGCGCAGACCCAGCGCCGCCGCTCCCGCGTAGCGGGCCTGCGGACCCAGCTCCTGCTCGATGCGGATGAGCTGGTTGTACTTGGCGGTGCGGTCGGCGCGGGAGAGGGAGCCGGTCTTGATCTGGCCGCAGCCGGTGGCGACGGCGAGGTCGGCGATCGTGGTGTCCTCGGTCTCCCCGGAGCGGTGGGACATGACGACGGTGTAGCCGGCGCGGTGCGCGGTGGCGACGGTGGCCAGCGTCTCGGTGAGGGTGCCGATCTGGTTGACCTTCACCAGGACCGAGTTGGCGATGCCGTCACGGATGCCGGCCCGCAGCAGGGTCTCGTTGGTGCAGAAGACGTCGTCGCCGGTGAGCTGGCAGCGGTCGCCGAGCCGGGTGGTCAGGTCGCGCCAGCCGGCGTGGTCGTCCTCGGCCATCGGGTCCTCGATGGACGCGACGGGGTAGCGGTCGACGAGCGTGGCGAGGTGGTCGGCGTGTTCGGCGGGGCTGCGGCGGACGCCCTCGCCCGTGTAGTCGTACACCCCGTCGTGGAAGAACTCCGAGCTCGCGGGGTCCATGACGAGGGTGATGTCGGTGCCGGGCTTGTACCCGCTCTCCTCGACGGCGCGTACGACGAAGTCGAGGGCCCCCTCGGCGGTGCGCAGGTCGGGGGCGAAGCCGCCCTCGTCGCCGACGTTCACGCTGTGGCCGGCGGCGAGCAGGCTGCGGCGCAGGGTGTGGAAGACCTCGGAGCCCATGCGGACGGCCTCGGCGAAGGAGGCCGCACCGATCGGGGCGATCATGAACTCCTGGAAGTCGAGCGGATTGTCGGCGTGCGCCCCGCCGTTGACGATGTTCATCATCGGCACGGGCAGCAGGCGGGCGTCGACCCCGCCGACGTAGCGGTACAGCGGCAGGCGGTGCGCGGCCGCGGCGGCCTTGGCGGTGGCCAGGGAGACGCCGAGCAGCGCGTTGGCGCCGAGGCGGGCCTTGGTGTCGGTGCCGTCCAGCTCGGTCATCGTACGGTCGACGGTCGCCTGGTCCTCCGCGTCGAGCCCGGTGACCGCGTCCGCGATGCTCTCGTTCACGGCGTCGACCGCGCGCCGCACCCCCTTGCCGTGGAAGCGGGCCGGGTCGCCGTCGCGCAGTTCCACGGCCTCCCGGGCTCCGGTGGACGCGCCCGACGGGACGGCGGCCCGCCCGAGCGAACCGTCCCTGAGCTCGACATCGACCTCCACAGTGGGGTTGCCCCGGCTGTCGATGATCTCCCGTGCGACGACCCGGCTGATGGCGGTCATGGTGCAACTCCTCACACTGGGCCCGCGGATCGGACCCGGCGGGCGGTAAGTTTCATTCAGAAACAAAGTGAGTCCCGAAAGGGAACTTACTATGGGTCCATGAGGATGCACAACGCGGACGAGACCTGTGGCGTGGCTCAGGCCGCCCTGGTACTCGGGGACTGGTGGAACGTGCTGGTACTGCGGGAAGTCGCCCGCGGACACGTCCGCTTCGACGCGCTGGCCGCCGAGCTCGGCCTGTCCCGGAAGGTGCTCACCGAGCGCCTCGGCCGGCTGGTCGCCCAGGGAGTGCTGCGACGCAGCCTCTACCAACGGCGCCCGGTGCGGTACGAGTACCTGCTCACCGACGCCGGCGAGGCGCTGGTGCCGGTGCTGGTCGCCATGCAGGATTGGGGTGACCGGTGGGTGCTCGGCGACGGCACGCTCACCGCGACGGCGGCACAGGACGGCGCCGAACACACCCGCGTGCACGCGCTCGTCGGCACCCGGCTGCCCACGGACCTCCGACTCCCCGCCACCGGAGCCGAGTCGCCCCTCCTCGCCCCCGACGCCCGCGCCACCGTGCTGTTCACCTACCCCGGCACGGGAGCCGAGCGGGCCCCGATCCCGGGAGCCGAGCGGGACCCGATTCCCGGAGTCGAGCGGGACCAGGTCCCGGGAGCCATGGACCGCACACCGCAGACCCGGCTTTTCCGGGACGCCTGGCCGGACTTCCGCCGGGCGGGCGTGGACGTGCGCGGGATCAGTACCGAAACGGTGCACGAACAGGCGGAGTTCGCGCGGGCCGAGGAGATCCCGTACCCGCTGCTGTCCGACATCGACCAACGCTTCACGGCTGCCTTGCGATTGCCGGTCTTCCGTGTCGACGGCCGCCTCCGGCACAAGCGGCTGATCCTGGTCGTCGACGCCGAACGGACCGTACGCCAGGCCCTGTTCCCGATCACCGACGCCCCGCACGCCGTCACCGAGACCCTGCGCCTGGCCTCAGCCTGCGCCCGCACCGCCCCGACGGACCCGGGTCGCGGGCCGACCGCCGTCGGCTGTGTCCCGAACGCCTGAAGACCTGTTGTGGCTGCCGACGCGGGGAGCGCGAGGACGTGACCGGTCCACCCGGTACTGCGCGCGATCGCGGCGCAGACCCTCGTACTGTTCCTCGCCCCACTGGTCATGGCCACGGTTCTGCTGGCACCCCGCCAGGCCGACTGGGCCCTGGGTGCCGAGCTCATGGCCGCCGGGCTGGCCGGGGGCCTGAGCCTGCTGGCCATCGGGCGACACGGGCGCGGTCCTGCCACCGCCGACAAACGGCTGACCGGACTCTTCGACCGCCGTGACACCAGCATCGTCGTCATGCTGCTGTTCGTGGCCTGCGGAGCCGTCCTGGCGTCCGGCAGACCCGCCGGGCTCTACCTGCTGCTGCCGGCCTCGCTGGTGGCGTTCGTCAGCGGGGTGCTGAGCGCATGGAACTCCCTGCTCCCGCCGCCGGACCTGCTGTAGCGGCGAGCTGCCGAGGCCGTGCCGCGAGGCAGCCCTGGAACAGCTGGAACAGGATGCGCGCTGGGAGGCTTCCGGGCGCTGTGGTGACGGGCAGAGCCTCCCGGAGGGGATGCGGGACGGTGGGAACCGTTCGCCGGACCGCCGGGAGGCTCTGCCTGGTTCGGGTCAGCCCGGGTGACGGGCTGTGCCGTTTTCTGTCAGTCGCTGTAGCCGTTGTCGTCGTGCTCGCAGCCGCTGTGGTCGTGGTCGCCACCGTTGCCGTAGTAGCCGCCGTTGCCGTTGCCGTTGCCGTCGTGGTCGCAGTCGCAGGGCATGCCGGGGAGGCAGGGCCTGACGATCTCGGTGGCGCCGGCGTGGGCGGTGCTGCCGGAGAGGTCGGAGGTGCCGGCGAAGGTGGCGGTGTAGCCGTTGAGGCGCAGGTCCAGTGCGACCGCGATGGCGGTGGCGAGGTCGGGGGCGGTGTAGGTGGCGCAGGTGGCCACGCCGTTGGCGTCGGTGGTCGCGGTGCACAGCAGGGTGCCGCTGCCGGTGCTGGTGAAGGTCACCGTCTGTCCGGCCAGGGGAGTGCCGCCGCTGGTGGTGGTGAGGGCGGCCGTCATGTCGGTGAAGTCCAGCGTGGCGGCGGTACGGGTGAACGTGGCCGGGGTCGCGGTCAGGGTGGTCGCCTGCGCCGCCGTGTAGGTGATCTTCAGCATCGGCGTGCCCGTGGTGTCCGTACCCGCGGTCGCACCCGAGCCGGTCGGAGCGTACGAGGAGCCCGCTCCCGCGCCACCCCGCGAAGCGCCCCCACCGCCGCCGAACCAGCCACCCCCACCGCCACCACCGGCGGTACCGAACGGGCCGGTGACGGGGCCGGTGCCACCGGTGCCGCCGTGACCGGCAGCACCGTCACCACCAGGGACGAAGCCGACGCCGGGGGTGACGGTCGCTCCCTCGCCGTGGGTGGAGCCGCCACCGCCACCGCCGGCGCCGATCCCGACGACCCCGCCGCCACCGCCGCCTCCGCCACCGCCGGCGGTCGTGGCCGAGGCGCCGCCGCCATCGCCTCCCCTGCCGTTGCCGGCGCCGCCGCCACTGGCGGTACCGTCACCGCCGGGGCGGTTGGCCTCGCTGTCGCCGCCGCCGCCCCCGCCGATGCCGAAGGCTCCGCCGTTCCCGCCGTGCGAGTTGGTGGAGGCGGTGCCGGGGGCGCCGCCGGTGCCGCCGGCGTTGCCCCCGGCGGCCCCGGTGGCGGTCGGGTTGTTGATGCTGCCGCCGCC
>NZ_JBEYFC010000199.1:0-14640 GCF_040634175.1 Streptomyces sp. NPDC007162 | reverse complement strand
GTTTGGAGTGCTCGCCACCCTGTCAAGGTGATCAGGGCGAGGGCGTGATGGCCGTTGGCCGGGTCGTGGACCAGCGCCCAGGCCGGGAAGCCGAGGGTCTCCCGGCGCACCTGGCCCACCTCGGGCGCCTCCGGTTCCCGGGCCAGGCCGAGGAACTCCAGGGCCAGGTCCTCGGCCTCGCCGAGGGTGCCCGGCACCAGCCGCACCACCGCGCGGTCGTCCAGCGCGGGATGGGTGTACGTGCGGGCCGTCAGGACGTCGGCGTCCTCGCCGCGGGCCGTCCCCAGGGGCAGGATCGCGCCGGCGTCGAGCAACGCGGCGGTGGTGGTGTCGTCGTACGTGCTCATGCCGCCCGCTCCTCGTCCTCGACGTCCCGTCCCGCGTACAGCGCCGCGGCCATCCGCATGCCCTCCGACCAGGCGACCGGGCCGACCTGACCCAGCTTCAGCGCCCGGCCCGCCGGGTCCGTCCACGCCAGTGGGCCGGTCTCGGTCTCGTAGTAGCCGTCGAAGTCACCGACCCAGACCCGGGCCTCCACCCCACGGCCCGCCTCCAGCACCGAGCACACCGCGTATCCGCCGCGCACGCGGTACCCCAGCTGGGTGGCCCTGCCGTGCAGGAACCGCAGTTCCTTGAAGACCCCGCCCGCGTACTCCTCGATCTGGGTGCCCTGCGCGTCCAGCGTCGCCGGGCGGTGCCAGACCTCCCGGAACAGCTGCTGGGCCCGCTGCTCGACGCCCAGCTCCACGGCGAACTCCCGCAGCTCCGCGAGGTCTTCGAGCAGCACCGGGTGCGGCAGCCGGACCAGGTCGGGGGCGATGCGCACGGTGTCGCCGTCGAGGTCGACCAGGCCGAGCCCGCGCTCGGCGTCGGCGTCCCGCAGGAATCCGGCCACCTCGCCGTCGGCGCCGGTGACGACCAGGTCCCGCAGCGCCGCCCGCCAGGCGGGATCAGGCCAGACCCGGGTCAGAACGGCCAGCGGCACCGGCAGCGAGCGGGTCATCCACCGCTCCACGTCGGCCAGGCACTGCCGTTCGTGCCGCTCCAGCCACTCGGTGAGCTGCCGCAGCCCCAGGACTGCCGGATCGTCCGCCAGCTTCGCCGGCACGGACTTCAGCCGTCGCCCCGCCGCGTTGCGGCAGACCACCTTCCCGTCGTCCAGGGCCACCTCGTAGTCCCCGGCCGTCACCCACCCCATGCGTGCCTCCCCGCACCGCAGTGATCAAGTGCTGGGAACTGTAAGGGGGACCACTGACAACGCGCTCCGCGGTCCGCAACGGACGGGAAGGCGCGGGCCCGTGAGGCCCTGGCGGGCGCTACGACCACGGCCCCGTTCCGAGAGGGATGCGTCTCGGAACGGGGCCGTGGGAGAGCCGAACGGGCGGCCGGGCTCAGCCCCGGCCCGCCTCCTTCTCGCGCTTCAGGTTCTTCAGCCGGGCGCCCTCCTTGCGGACCTCGGCCTGCGTGGCGCGCTCCTTGCGCAGCCACTCGGGCAGCTCGCGCTTGAGCTCCTCGATCTGCTCGGTGGTGAGCGCCTCCGTCACCCCGCCGCGCGCCAGACCCGCGATGGACACGCCCAGCTTGGCCGCGACCACCGGACGGGGGTGCGGCCCGTCGGCGCGCAGGTCGAGCAGCCACTGCGGCGGGTTCGCCTGGAGCTCGTCCAGCTCGGCGCGCGAGACGACGCCCTCCTGGAAGGCGGCGGGCGTGGCGGGCAGGTACACGCCCAGCTTCTTCGCCGCGGTCGCGGGCTTCATCGTCTGGGCGGTCTGGTGCGAACTCATGAGGTCAAGGGTATCGGCCGGGGATACGAGTGCCGACCACGCGTGCCGACCGCTCCGGTGCCGGGCCGTCCACCGCCCCCCACGGCGGCCGGTTAACCTTGCCTGGTGACAGGCTCGGAGGAAACACCGTCGTTCCGGCTCGCGTACGTCCCTGGCGTGACGCCCGCCAAGTGGGTACGGATCTGGAGCGAGCGCCTGCCCGACGTCCCCCTCACGCTCCACCAGGTCCCGGCCGCCGAGGTGGCCGGCCTGTTGCGCGCGGGCGACGCGGACGCCGGTTTCGTACGGCTCCCTGTGGACCGTACGTTCTTCAGCGCGATCCCCCTCTACACCGAGACCACCGTGGTCGTCGCCCCCAAGGACCACGTGATCACCGCCGCCGAGGAGGTCACCGTCGCCGACCTCGCCGACGAGGTCCTCTGCCACCCCCTCGACGACGTGTTCGACTGGGAGGCCCCGCCCGGCGAGCCCGCCTTCGAGCGCCCCGCGACCACCGAGGACGCCGTCGAACTGGTCGCCGCCGGTGTGGGCCTGCTCGTCGTACCCCAGTCCCTGGCCCGGCTCTACCACCGCAGGGACCTCACCTACCGGCCGCTCACCGACGGCCCCCGGTCGACCGTGGCGCTGTCCTGGCCGGAGGAGGCCACCACCGACCTGGTCGAGGACTTCATCGGCATCGTCCGCGGCCGCACGGTCAACAGCACCCGCGGCCGGCAGCCGGCGCCGGAGAAGCAGCAGCCGGAGCGGGCCGGGCGGTCGCAGAAGCCCGGACAGGCCAAGGCGGCGCAGGCCAAGGCGGCGCAGTCCGGTCGCGGTACGCCGCAGTCGCGCGGCGCCGGAGCCAAGCGCGCCCAGTCCGCCAAGCCGGCGAAACGCGCGAAGCCCCGCCGCCGGTCATGACGTGGGACGGGTCTCGTGCCCGCTTCCGGTCCGCTCCACCGGTTTCAGGTCCTGCGGTGCCAGCTCCTGCGGTGCATTCGTCCGTTCCCGCAGGTCGGCGATTGCCAGGCAGAGCGCCAGCACAATGAGTCCCATGGACGTCAGCAGGCCGTACTGGAGCGCCTCGACGGCCGGCCCGTGGTCGGCTAGGTGAGCGAAGTACACGGATCCCACCACGGCGATCCCGGCCGCCGAGCCGACGCGCTGGCCGGTCTGCAACACCCCGCCGGCGGCACCGGCCCGCTGCACCGGGACCCGCATGAGCGTGAGCGTGGTGTTGGGGGAGACCGTGATGCCGGAGCCGATCCCGCCGACGATCATCGGCAGCACGGCCGCCCACCCGAGGCTGTCCAGCGGCACCGTCCGCACCACCGCGACGATCCCGAGCAGCCCCAGCGCCACCCCGGTGAGGCCGAGGACGACCAGCTTGCGCCCGTGCCGTACCACCATCCGGCCGCCGAGCGCGGCACCGACCGCCGAGGACGCCGCGAACGGCAGCACCGTGACGCCTGCGGCCAGCGCGCTGTATCCCGCCGCGTTCTGCAGGAACAGGGCGAGGACGAAGAAGACCGTGGTGAAGCCCGCGAAGTAGGTCAGGCTGACCAGCGCACCGAGGGTGAAGGACCGCAACGAGAACAGGTTCAGATCGACCAGCGGTGCCCGGCCGAGCCGGCCCTGCCGCCGCTCCCAGGTCCAGAACAGGCCCAGCAGCAGCGCGCCCAGCGGCAGCAGCGTCCACTTCTGCTGTCCGGTCCACTGCTGCTCCTGCACCAGCGGCAGCATCAGGGCGAGCACTCCGGAGCCGAGGAGCAGTACCCCGACCGGGTCGAACTCCTCCCGCTTGCCGACGGCGGGGAACCGCGGCAGCAGCCGAAGCCCCGCGGCCAGCGCGACCACCCCGATGGGCAGGTTGACGAAGAACACCCAGCGCCAGCCGTCGTCGGTGCCGACGGCGTCGATGATCAGACCGCCGGCCAGCGGGCCCACCGCCGTCGACACCCCGATGACACTGCCCAGCAGCCCGAAGGCCCTGGCCCGTTCGGCGCCCTGGAACATCTGCTGGATCAGCCCCGAGGTCTGCGGGGCGACCATGCCCGCCGCCGCGCCCTGGATCAGCCGGAACACCACCAGCCAGTCCGGGCTCGCCGCGAGTCCGCAGGCCGCCGACGCCACGGTGAAGACCGCGAGGCCGACGAGGAACGCCTGGCGGCGGCCGCGCATGTCGCCGAGCCGGCCCGCCGGGACGAGGGCCAGCCCGAAGGTGAGGGAGTAGCCGGAGACCACCCAGGCCTGGGCGGCCTCCGTGGCACCCAGCCCGTGTTCCATGGAGGGCAGGGCGACGTTCACGATCGAGGTGTCGAGCAGCGAGATGAAGCCCGCCGTCAGACAGACCCCGAGCGCCTTCCAGCGCCGGTCTTCGGTGGCCGGCTGCTGTGGTTGTGCCCAGGTCGTGGTCATACGGACACGCTATGCAGTCATTCGGGTCATCGCACGACCGGCGGAGCGAACGGGGGCGGTACTGGTCCTTCCGGGCGGCCGGCGGTCAGGGAGACGCGGGGGAGGCGTCGTGTGGACGCCTCGGCGGACGCGTCGGGGAAACGGGTTCAGGGCGCTGTCAGCCAGTCGTGGACCGCCTCTGCCGTGAAGTCCGCCTGGCCGCCGCGCAGCAGCAGGTCGGCCGTGCTGAACCGGTCGGCCTGGGCGGCGACGTACGGGATCGCGATGCAGCGCATCCCGGCCGCGTGGGCCGCCGCCGCGCCCGGGGCCGCGTCCTCCAGGACCACACAGTCGGCCGGGGCCGCCCCGAGCCGGCGAGCCGCTTCCAGGAAGACGTCCGGGGCCGGTTTGCCGCGCGGCACCTCGTCGGCCGAGACGACCGTACGCAGGTACGCGTCCAAGCCCGTGCCGGCCAGGACGGCCCCGATCGCCTCGATGGAGGAGCCCGAGGCCACCGCCAGCGGGACATCCGCGGCCGCCAGCAGCTCCACGAACCGCCGCATCTGCGGGTACGCGCGTGTGCGGGTCCGGGCCAGCTCCAGGTAGCGCCGGTTCGTCTCCGCGAGCAACTCGGCCGCCGGGGGCCGCAGCCCGTGGCGCTCCCGCAGCAGGTCCACCGTCTCCAGCGTGCTGATGCCCACGAGCCTTTCGTGCTCGGCCCAGGTGAAGTCCGGGACGCCGTGTGCGGCCAGCGTCTGCCGGGTCGCCTCGAAATAGTTCGGCTCGCTGTCCACGAGTGTTCCGTCGAGATCGAAGATGACCGAGAGGGTGCTGAGATCGTTCATGGGGCCAGAATGCCGTCACCCTCGCGCCGCCCGGCCGATCGACTCCACCAGCGGCAGCAGCCGGTGCGGGACGCGTTCGCGCAGCGCCACCTCGGTACGGGTGCGCACCACGCCCGGCAGGCTGATGAGCTTCTGGATCACGTCCTCGAGATGCGCGTTGTCCCGCGCCACCACCCGGGTCAGCAGATCCCCGCCGCCCGTGATCGAGAACGCCTCCACGATCTCCGGTACGGCGGCCAGCGCGTCCCCCACGTCGTCCAGATGTCCCTGGGTGACCTCGATGTGCACGAACGCCAGCACCGGATGGCCGAGCGCGGCGGGGGAGAGCACGGGTCCGGTCCCGGTGATCACACCGTCCCGCTCCAGCCGGTCGAGGCGGGCCTGCAGGGTGCCCCGGGCGACACCGAGGATCCGGGCGTACTCGCGCACGCTGGTACGCGGCTGCTCCAGCAGCAGCCGCAGAATGCGGGTGTCCAGCTCGTCCACGGTCATCACCTAAGACTGTACCAATGGCTCAAGCTCCACCCGCGCCGAGCTGGGCCAATGGCTTCACGGGTAGGTCTGCTTCCGCGTCGGATCCGGACCAATGGCACAGTGAATCCGGCGTCACTTGAGCCAGCTGCCCCGGCGATGCTCTCATGTTCGTGTCGATTGCGCTGCGGATCCCCGCGGCGCCCTTTCCATGCCGCCCGTGGGAGGGGGGATCAGTGCTGAAGAGGGTGTTCACGGCTCCTGACCCGGGGCGGCTGCGACTGCGCTTCGCCGCTCGGGCCGTGTTCGGCATCGGGCTCGCCGTCGTGGTCTGCGCTCTGGCCGGACATTCCCTCACGGGCGCCGTCACCGGCGGTCTCGCCGCGCTGCTCGCCCTGTTCACGGTCACGGACCCCACCGTGCGCGGGCAGGCCGTCACCACGGCGCTGCTGCCCGTCGTGGGCCTGCCGGTCCTCACGGCCGCGGCCGAACTGCACGGCGTACCGGTCGCCCGGGACCTGGTCTTCCTCGCCGTGGTGGGCGCGGGCGTGTACGCACGTCGCTGGGGGCCGCGCGGTCACAGCCTCGGCGTCTTCGCCTTCATGACCTACTTCGTGGCCCAGTTCCTGCACGCCACCCCCGCTCGGCTGTCCGAACTGTCTGCCGCCGTCCTGCTGTCCGTGTTCTGCGCGGCCGTCGTCCGCTTCGGCCTGTGGTGCTACGAACGCCGTCTGCCCGCAGCGCCCGTGCCCGCCCCGCCCGCCGGCACCGGCCTGGCCCGGGTGACCACCCGGCAGGCCGTCCAGGCGACCGCGGGCGCGGGTTTCGCGCTGATCGCCGGCCAGCTGGTGTCCGGCCAGCGCTGGTACTGGGCGGTGGGCGCCACCTGGTGGATCTTCGTCAACACCGCCTCACGCGGTGAGACGCTGGTACGGGGTTTCCGCCGGGTCCTCGGCACGGCCATCGGCATCGCCCTGGGCCTGCTGGCCGCCGCCCCCGTGCACGGCGCCCCGGTCCCCACCGCCGTGCTGGTCGCCGTCGCCGTCTTCGGTGTCTTCTACACGGCCGCCGTCTCCTACACCTGGATGATGCTGTGGGTGACCTTCCTCGCCGAACTGCTCTACGGCCTGCTCGGCGTCCTCACCCCGCACCTGCTGGCGCTGCGCCTGGCCGAGACCGCGGTGGGCGCACTCGGCGCCGTACTCGCCGTGCTGTTCGTGCTGCCGGTCACCACCCACCTCACCACCGACGCCTGGATCCGGCGCGCCCTGCGCTGCGTGCACGCCTGCACGGCCGAGGCCGCCGCCCGGCTCGCCGGCTCCACCACCGCCGACCCGGCACCCCGGGTGGCCGAACTGGAACAGCTGCTCGGCCGGGTGCGGCTCTCGGTCGCCCCGCTGGTGCACCCGCTCAACCCGATGTCCGGCCGCAAGCGCCGCGCCCGCCGGGTCCTCGGCCTCCTGGACGACTGCGCCCGGGAGGTCCGCGGCCTGGTCGCCGTCGCCGCCGACCCGGAGGCCTCCCACGACGCCCGGCTGGCCGCCGCCTGCTGGCGGGTCGAGGCTGCCGTGGAAGCCCTCACCAGGGGTTCGGAGCACATCACCGCCCCCGCCGAGCGGCCCACGGAACCCGCCCTCGCCCATCTGCACGGCCTGGAGCGGGCCCTGGCCGAACTCGGCGAGCCCCTGCGGACGCCCGCGGGCTCGCCCCTGGCCGGCGCCTGAGACGCGCCCCGACTCTTGGTCTAGACCGCCAACTGCTACCGTCGGCCCCGGACCGGCCCGTACCGATTCGTACCGGCCCGTATCGAGAGGGGACAACGGTGGCAGACGGCGGCAGGCGGCGCAGGGCGTTCATCGGGTCGTTCACGGCGGCGGGCGGACCCGGGGTCGTCACGGCCGCCGTGCACCCGCACAGCGGCGCCCTGGCCCTCCTGGAGAGCGTCGACGGCGTACCCGACCCGTCGTATCTCGCCCTCGCACCCGGCGGGCGCACCCTGTACGCGGTCAGCGAGACCGCGGACGGCGCGGTGGCCGCTTACCACGTCCACGACGACAAGCCGCGCCTCGCCGGGCCGCCGGTGCCGGTCGACGCCAGCGGCCCCACCCACCTCAGCGTCTTCGGCGGGCACGTGCTGACCGCCAACTACGGCTCGGGCAGCGTCAGCGCCGTCCCGGTGCGCCCCGACGGCACGCCGGCCGGCGCCGCCTCCGGGGTGCTCCAGCACACCGGCTCCGGACCGCACGAGCGGCGCCAGCGGGCCCCGCACGCCCATCAGGTGCAGCCCGACCCGAGCGGCCGCTGGGCGGTCAGTGTCGACCTGGGCACCGACTCGGTCCGCGTCTGCACCGTGGCGGACGGCGTCCCCGTGCTGCACCGCGAGTTCGCGCTGCGCCCCGGCTCGGGCCCCCGTCACCTGGCCTTCCACCCCGACGGCCGGCACGCCTACGTCGTCAACGAACTCACCCCGACCGTCACCGTCTGCCGCTGGGACGCCGCCACCGGGTCACTGCGGCCGCTGAGCGAGACGCCGGTACTGCCCGGCGCCCCCGCAGGCGACGCCTACCCGTCCGGTATCGCGGTCTCGTCCGACGGCCGCTTCCTGTGGACGGCGACCCGCGGCGAGGACGTCCTGACGACGTTCGCGGTCGAGGGGGACCACCTGCACCTGACGGCGGCGGTCCCCTGCGGGGGCCACTGGCCCCGGGCGCTCACCGAGTGCGACGGCCACCTGTACGCGGCGAACGAACGCTCGGGGAACATCACCTGGTTCACCGTCGACGAAGAGACGGGAGTGCCCCGCTACGACGGCCAGGTGGAGATCCCGGCACCGTCCTGCGTCGTCTTCGACTGAGGCCGCCTGAAAGTGCCCCTCGGGGGCGCGGGGAACTGCGCGGACGACTCCTGCCGGCCCGCGGCCGAGACCGGACCGCACCCACCCCGCAGGACGACCGACGGGGCCCTTCGGGAAAGGACCCCGTCCGAAAAGGCAGCCGCGTCAGCGGACCGGCGCGCCCTGCGGCTGCTGCGGAGCGATCCCCAGCGCCGTCGTGTACTTGGCCAGCGCCAGCTTGCCGATCGCCGGATACGCCCCCAGCGGCTCGGCCGTGGCGCAACCGGCCTCCTCCGCGGCGGCGGCCAGCAGCGCCGCGTCGATCTCGGGCCCGATCAGGTACGGCGCGAGCGCCAGCTGCTGCGAACCGGAACCCCGCAGCTGCTCGGCGACCGAGGCGATCGAGCCCTCCTGGTCCAGCGCCGCGGCCATCACCGGCACGGCGAGGCGCGCGGCGAGCAGCATGCCGGTGATCCCGGCCGCCTGCACCGCCTCGTCGCCGCCCACCGACGCCAGGATGATGCCGTCCGCGGCCGTCGCCACGGTGAACAGCCGGGCACGGTCGGCGCGGGCCAGACCGGCCTCCGAAAGGCGCACGTGCAGCGCCTCGGCGAGCAGCGGGTGCGGACCGAGCACGTCGGTCAGGTCCGCGGCGACCCGGCTCTCCATCACGGCCTGGCGGACCTGGCGCAGCAGCGAGCTGTCCGGACCGGCCAGCAGCGGCACGACGACGGCGACCGGGCCGTCCGGCGCCTTTATGCCCTCGACGCCGGCGGCGACGGCCTGCTCGTAACGGGCGGTGCGCTCCTCGGCGGCACGGGCGAGCACCGACTGGAGGGTGGGGAACTCCGCGTCGTCCCCGTCCAGGTATCCGATGCGGGCGTCCAGGCCGGGAAGCTCGGAGCGGGCGATGCTCACGACCTCCTCGGCGAGGCCGCGCGTGGCCGCGCTGGGCGTACCGGGCACCGCGAGGACGAGCGCGGGCGCGTCCTGGGGAGCGACCAGCGGCTCGGGGCGGCGGTGCCGTCCGGGCTGGCGGGGGCGCGGCATTCGTACTGGCAGGCCGGCGGGCCCAGTGGGGGAGCTCATGGCGCCGCATGTTACTGGCTATCTGGGCTCCCCTGTTCGGGGAGGGTGCAGGTGAGCGGTATCCGTCCTGTTTTGTCTGATGAGTTACGCATGATTCGGCGGTGATCCAGCCATCTGTCGGATACTTCAGGTCGCAGTCGGATCAATCCGCTTTTGTGTCGACCACGGAGAACAGCCGATCATCACCCGGCAGGGTGAGCCGTCCGGTGACCAGGTCACTCGCGACGCGTACCGCTCCGTGCAGCGGATCTCCCTCCGCGGGAACCCGCCGTGCGTACGGCAGCAGTTCGGCCAACTCCGCGGCGAGCGGTACGAGGAGGGGGTCCCCCAGCCGCAACAGGCCACCGGTGACCGCGACCAGGGGCGCACCGGCCGCGGGGCACACGGCGGCGGCCGACTCGGCCAGGTGCCGGGCCGCCGCACGCAGGATCCCGGCTGCCACCGGGTCGTCCGCCGCGCAGCGCGCGACCTGCGGCGCGAAGGAGGCCAGTACGGCGGGCCGGTCGGCGCGTGGGTAGAGCAGACCGGGCAGGCCGGGCAGCGGTCCGAACCGCTCCTCGGCACAGGCCCGCAGCGCGGCCGAGCCGCCGCGGCGCCCGTCGAAGGCGCGCAGCGCCGCTTCCAGTCCGGCACGGCCGATCCAGGCACCGCCGCCGCAGTCGCCGAGCAGGTGCCCCCAGCCGTCCGCCCGCCGCCAGCCGCCCAGATCGGTACCGATCGCGATCAGGCCGGTGCCCGCGGCGACCACCGCGCCCGGGCGCGGACCGAGGGCGCCGACGTACGCCGTCACCGCGTCGGCGGCCAGCACGACCGTCCGCACGCCGAGCTCCCGGGCCAGCGCGCCGGGCAGTTCGGCCCGCAGGGCGTTCCCGAGGGTGGCCAGCCCGGCCGCGCCCACGACGACCGCGGTCACCCGGTCCAGGCCGTACTCCTCGGCCGACGCCCGTGCCATGGGCAGGAGTTGCTCCAGCAGATGCCCCGGGTCGATGCCCCGGGCCCCCGTCCGCACCGGAACCCGCGACTCCCGTGGCGCCGACGGCTCCCGCCCCGGCACACCGACGACGGCCCGCAGCCCGGAGCCACCGGAGTCGACCGCGAGGAACCCGCACACCCCGCCGTCGGGCCGGGCGCCGCTCACGGCGGACACCGGGCGACCTGTCGGCCGGTGTCCGGCTCCCGGTGGACCACTGGCGGCACGGGGCTCTCCCCTCCGACTCCGTCACCGGTGGGGCGGGTTGCCCGACCGGAGCGACGAGCTCGACGGGGAGGAAGGGTAACGCCGCGGGCGGCGCCCGGGTGCGCAGGCTCTCCGTGTGTGCGAGCCACCGGCCTGTGCCAGTAGGGTGACGCGCTGTGGCACCACGACCGTTGCATGAACTTGTAGAGGCGGGCTGGGCGAAGGCCCTGGACCCGGTGGCCGGACGGATCGCCGCGATGGGGGACTTCCTGCGGGCGGAGATAGCGGCCGGCCGGACGTACCTCCCGTCCGGGGCGAACGTCCTGCGGGCGTTCCAGCAGCCCTTCGACGACGTGCGCGTCCTGATCGTCGGCCAGGATCCCTATCCCACCCCGGGGATGGCCATCGGGCTGAGTTTCGCGGTGGCGCCGGACGTGCGTTCGCTGCCGGGGAGCCTGGAGAACATCTTCCGGGAGATGAACACCGATCTGGGTCTGCCCAGGCCGTCCAACGGTGATCTGACGCCGTGGACCGAGCAGGGGGTGCTGTTGCTCAACAGGGCGCTGACGACCGCTCCCCGCAGTCCGGGGGCGCACCGGGGCAAGGGCTGGGAAGAGGTCACCGAGCAGGCGATCCGGGCGCTGGCGGGGCGCGGCAAGCCCCTGGTGTCCATCCTGTGGGGGCGTGACGCGCGTAATCTGCGACCGCTGCTCGGTGATCTCCCGGCGATCGAGTCCGCCCATCCCTCCCCGATGTCGGCGGACCGGGGTTTCTTCGGTTCGCGTCCCTTCAGCCGTGCCAACGACCTGCTGGCGCGGCAGGGGGGACAGCCGGTGGAGTGGCGCCTGCCGTGAGCCGGCCGTCACACGCCCGTCAGCTCCGGATGGTGCTCGCGCACCACCGCGGGGTGGGCGCGGACCCAGCCCTTGAGCTCGTTCCAGCCGAACTCCGCGAACAGCGGGTTGTCCGGGTCCTCCGTCACGCCCCGCGCGTCCGCCGCGCCGGGGAAGGGCAGCGGGGCGATCCGGGCGTCGAGCCGGGGGTTGTAGAAGAAGGGCGCGGAGAAGCGCTCGCGTGATCCCGGAGGCGAGACCACACGGTGGTTCGCCGCCTTCAGGTAGCCGTTCGTCGCGACCTCCAGCAGCTCGCCCAGGTTCACCACGAAGCTGGTCGCGCCAGTCGCGGCGCCCCTGGGTGTGCTCGTTGCCGATGCGCGTGCAGCCGCGGAAGTGGGGCGAGCCGAGGTTGTCGAGCGCGTGCCGGTCGGCCTCGGGCAGGGCGAAGAAGTCGCGGGCGGTACCGAGCAGCCGGGCCTGCTCGGCGACGGTGACGCCGTGTCCGACCAGCTGGAAGAAGCCGACGTCGCGGGCGGCCCGGTGGAGCGCGTCACGGTCGGGGGCGGAGAGGTCGATGACCGGGAGGACGCCGGGCTGGGACATGGTTGGCGTTCCTTGCGAGTGGTGCGGGTACGGCGGTACGCGGCACCCCGGTACACGCGGGTGGTCGGCCCTGGAGCGTCGCTCAGCGGTCCGCCGTCGGGGGGCCGAGGCGGGCGGCCAGCTCCTTGATCTCGGCGGGGCCGACCCGGCAACAGCCGCCGACGAGGGACGCTCCGGCGCGGAGCCAGGCCGGTGCCAGGTCCGCGATCTCGTCCTTGGCGCCCAGCCAGCTCCGGGTCCCGGCGTCCCAGACGCCGCCACCGTTCGGGTAGACCACCCCGGGTACCCCGGTGACCAGGGCCAGCGCGGCGGTGGCGTCGGCCGCGGGGGCGCAGTTCACCCCCGTGGCGACGACGGCGTCGCTGCTCCGGGCCAGGGCGAAGGCCTCGGTCAGCGGCTGACCCGCACTGGTCGTCGTGCCGCGGATGCTGTACGACAGCCAGGCCGGGATGCCCAGGCCGTCCAGGGCGATCAGCACGGCCTCGGCCTCGCGCAGGTCGGGGATGGTCTCGACGGCGAAGACATCGGGGGCGGCCTCGGCCAGCGCTTCCAGCCGGGGACGGTGGAAACGGGTCAGCTCGGCCACGGTGAGGCCGTAGTCGCCCCGGTACTCCGAGCCGTCGGCCAGCATCGCGCCGTACGGCCCCACGGACGCGGCCACCCAGCGCTTCCGGGCGGTCCCGCCCTGGGGGGACCCGACGGCCTCGGCGGCCTCGCGGGCCAGCAGGACGCTGCGCCGCAGCAGTGCCGTGGTCTCGGCGCGGGAGATGCCCAGCCGGGCGAAGCCGTCGTAGGTGGCCTGGTAGCCGGCCGTGATGGCGACCTGTGCGCCCGCCGCGAAGTAGGCGCGGTGAACGGCCGCGATCGCGTCGGGGTCGTCGCGGAGCAGGCGGGCGGACCAGAGGGTGCCACTCAGGTCGTGGCCCTGGGCCTCCAGCTCGTTGGACATGCCGCCGTCCAGGACGAGGGGTCCGGCGGCCAGGGCGTCGCGGAAGGTCGTCACAGCACTCTCGTCACGAAGTCGCGGGTTCGGGGGTGTTCGGGGGCGGTCAGGACGCGGGTGGCCGGTCCGGACTCCAGGATCCGGCCGTCGTCGAAGAAGACGACCTCGTCGGCGACCTCGCGGGCGAAGCCCAGTTCGTGGGTGACGACGAGCATCGTCATGCCGTCGGCGGCGAGGCCGCGCATGACGTCCAGCACCTCGCCGACCAGTTCCGGGTCGAGGGCGGAGGTCGGCTCGTCGAACAGCATGAGCTTCGGGCGCATGGCCAGGGCGCGGGCTATGGCGACCCGTTGCTGCTGGCCGCCGGAGAGCTGGGCGGGGTAGGCGTCGCGCCGGTCGGCGAGGCCGACCCGGTCCAGGAGCGCCAGTGCCTCGCCGGTGACCTCGGCGCGGGGGCGGCCCGCGCCGACCGGTCCCTCGACGACGTTGGCGAGGGCCGTCAGGTGCGGGAAGAGGTGGAAGCGCTGGAAGACCATGCCGATGTCACGGCGCTGCCGGGCCAGGTCACGGCGGCGCAGCTCGCGCAGCCCGTCCCGGTACGGCTCGTACCCGATCGGTTCGCCGTCCACCAGGATCCGGCCGCCGTCGGGCCGCTCCAGACGGTTCACGCACCGCAGGAAGGTGGACTTCCCCGACCCGGAGGGCCCGATCACGCAGGTGACCGTCGCGCGCGGTACGCACAGGTCGATCCCGCGCAGCACTTCCCGCCCGGCGAAGGACTTGCGGACACCGGTGGCCTCGATCATCATCGGCTGCCGCCCTTCGCGAAGTGCCGTTCCAGGTAGTGCTGGCCGATGTTCAGCAGGGTCGTGACGGCCAGGTACCAGATGCTGGCGACGATCAGCAACGGGATCGTCTGGTAGGTGCGGGCGTACACGATCTGCACGGAGTACAGCAGTTCCGCGTAGGCCAGCACACTCACCAGGGAGGTCGTCTTGAGCATGGAGATGGTCTCGTTGCCGACCGGCGGGATGATCACCCGCATCGCCTGCGGCAGGACGATCCGGCGCAGCGTCCTGGCCCGGGACAGGCCCAGCGCGTCCGCCGCCTCCAGCTGCCCGGCGTCGACCGAGACGATCCCGGCCCGGATGATCTCGGCGAGATAGGCGGACTCGTTCAGGCCGAGACCGAGCAGGGCCGCGGCGAAGGTCGTGATGACGGAGTTCGCGGGGACGCCGCCGATCGCCGGCAGGAGGGGCAGGTGCAGCGACAGCGTCGGGTACAACGCGGATATGAAGCCCCAGAACAGCAGCTGGACCAGGAGCGGGGTGCCCCGGAAGAGCCAGATGTACGCCCAGCTGACGGTCCGCGCGACGGGGTTGTCCGACAGCCGCATGAGCGCCAGCGCGATGCCGAGCACGAGCCCGATCGCCATGGCTGCGGCCGTGAGCTCCAGGGTGGTCAGCAGGCCCGTCGTCACGGTCCGGCTGAACAGCCAGGCGCCGACCGTGTCCCAGCCGAAGCGCGGGTTGGTGATCAGCGACTGGACCAGGCTCGCGGCCAGGACCACGACCACGAGGGTCAACGCCCACTGGCCCGGCCTGCGGCGGCGGTAGACCGGCAACTCCTCGGTCATGAGGCCGCGTTGATCTCGAACGTGTCCAGCGCGCCGGACTGAAGGCC
>NZ_JBEYFC010000198.1:0-14705 GCF_040634175.1 Streptomyces sp. NPDC007162 | reverse complement strand
CATGAACGCCGTACGGCGCGCCCCCTGCCCGGGGGTGCGCCGTACGGCGTTCCCGTGTGGGGACGGCCCGGAACGGACCTCCCGCCCCGGTCGCGCCCCGTCCCGAACCGGCTGCCGTCGCCGTCGTTCCCATGAGCAGCCCGGGGCCGGGAGCGACACGGGAGACAACCGGGAACCCGGCGCGCGAACCTTTCACAGACGAAGGAAGACGCCACGGCGGCCCCCGCACCTGCCGACGTGAGCTCCTTCCCCGCTCGGGCACCCCGCCGGCCCTCGCTCGGCGTCCCGGGAGGCCGGCACCGCTTCGCTCCGTGCGAAGGCCGCGCGGCTCGCTCCCGCCGCCCGGCCCGCGACGCCCCCCGGCCGAACGGAAACCGCCCGGCTCCTCTGCTCCGCCACCGCACCCGCAGGCCGAACCACCCCACAGGCCTTCGAACACAGGAAGCAGCCACGGCATGCCCCCATCCACCCAAGCCCCCGCCGCCACCGCGCTCGGCGACGCCCGCATCATCACCGCGGCCGAGTTCACCTTCCACCCCGTTCCCGGCACCCGCACCACGGTGGCGACACCCGCCAGCCCGGCGGCGGGCGCCACCCACGTCACCCTGCACGTCGTCCGGATCGCCCCGGGGGAGTCGTACGTCCCCGAGCGCAGCGCGGCAGAGGAGAACACCGTCGTCGTCTTCTCCGGCGCGGGCACCGCCGCGGTCGGCGAGCAGGCCCGCCCCGTCGGCCGCGGTTCGGCCGCCTACGCCCCGACCGGCCACCCCCTCACCCTCGGCGCCGGCGACCAGGGGATGACCGCCTACGTGTGGCGCACCCCCCTCGCCGGCGCCCCCACGGGCAGCGACCCGGTCCTGCACTCCTCACTCTGGGACGACACCACCCAGCTGCGCGGCTTCGACGGGACCGGGCAGATCGAGGCGGCCGAACGCCGGGCCACCATGAACTTCGTCTTCTGGCCCGGCACCGGCAGCAGCAGGCTCTGCCTGCACTGCGGCATCCAGCAGCCGGGCGAGACCTTCAACGTCCACCTCCACCCCGACAGCGACGAGGCGTTCATCGCCTTCGAGGGCGTCGGCCAGATGTACCTGCGCGACCGCTGGATCGACGTCGGCGCGGGAGACGTCCTGTACGCGGCGCCCGGCGTCCTGCACGGGGCCCGCAACCCGCACACCGGCCCCACCGCCCGCCGGTTCGTCACCTGCGGCGGTCCCAGCCCCTACGACCCGGCGCTCTACTCCGCCGCCGGCCACTCCTCACAGGTCAGGTGAAAGCAGCGTGTGCCGCATATACGGAACCTTCAACGTCCACTCCGACGAGGCCGAACTGCGCCGCGTCGCCGACCTGATGCACCACGGCGGTCCCGACGCGCAGGGCGTCACGTACCGGGCCGACTGGGCCCTGGGCAACAACCGCCTGTCCATCATGGACCCCGAGGGGGGCGCCCAGCCCTACCACCTCGGCCGGATCACGGTGGTCTTCAACGGCGAGCTCTACAACCACCGCGACCTGCGGGAACGACTGACCAAACGCGGCTTCCACTTCGACGACCAGTGCGACGGCTCGATCCTGCCGGCGCTGTACCTGACCTACGGGGACCGGTTCGCGGAGCAGCTGGACGGCATGTACTCCGTCGCCATCATGGACCTGCGGTCCACCCCGCGCATGGTCCTCGCCACCGACGACTCCGGCATGAAGCCGCTCTACTACCACTACGAACGCGCCGCCGGCCGCTTCCGGTTCGCCTCGGAACTGCCCGCGCTGCTCGGCTTCACCGGACTGCGCGCAGAGGAGGACGAGGCGGGTCTGGACGCCTACCTGACGTCCAAGACCCCGTTCGGGGACCGCACCATGTTCCGCGGGGTGCGGGTGCTGCCGCCCGCCGCCACCGCCGTCGTCAGCCACCGGGACGGACTGCGGATCCGGCGCCGTCCCATGGCCCACGAGCAGGGCCTGCGTCCCGACGAGGGCCGCACCCTCGACGAGGCCGGCGAGCAGCTGCGCGCCCTGCTCTCCGAGGAGGTGGCACGGCTGCTGGTGGCGGACGCCCCGGTCGCGGCCGTCACCTCCGGCGGCCTCGACTCCAGCCTCGTCACGGCGCTCGCCGCCCAGGCGCTGTACGACGGCGGCGGCCAGGGAAGCCTGCACACCTTCAACATCGCCTACACCGGCACCTGGCCCAGCGACGAACGCGCCTACGCGGCGGAGGTGGCGCGCGTCGCGGGCACCCGCCACCACCAGGTCGAGATCGACCCGGCCACCTTCCCCGACCTGATGACCGACGTGGTGCGCCACCTCGGGCAGCCCAACGCCGACCCCATCACCCTGTCCACGTACTCCCTCTTCCGCGCGGTGCGCGACGCCGGCTTCAAGGTCGCCCTCACCGGCGACGCGGCGGACGAACTCTTCGGCGGCTACGCGCGCATGACCCAGGCGGTCGCCGCCCACCACGGATCGGACTGGGCGGAGGACTACCTCGACCACCTGGCCGCCGTCCCGCGGGCGCTGCGCGAGAGTCTGTACACCGACGAGTACGCCTTCACCGTCCGCGCGGCCGGATCCGCCCTGCCCGCCGACATCCGGCGGATCCTGCGGACCAGCCCCGGCACCCGGCTGCAGCGCATCGCCGCCGTCGAGCAGCGCTACCGGCTGCCCGCCTACCACCTGCGGCGCGTCGACCACCTGTCGATGGCCAGCTCCATCGAGGTGCGGCTGCCCTTCTGCCAGCCCTCCGTCGTCCGCTTCGCGAGCACTCTCACCGACGCCCACCGGCTGGTGCCGGGCCTGGGCGTGAAGCGGGCCCTGTACCGGGCCGCGCAGGGGCTGATCCCGCGCAGCGTGCTCGACCGGCCCAAGCAGCCCTTCACCCTGCCGGTCACCGCGATGCTCACCCCCGGCCAGCGGCTGTGGACCCTGGCCCGCGACGTGCTGTCCCCGCACACGCTGCGCGCCGACGGCCGGATCCGCCCCGAGCGGGTGGCCGCGCTCTTCGACGAGCAGGCCGCCCGGCCGAGCGACACCGCCTCCCTGGCCCTGTGGTCGCTGATGTCGCACCAGTTGTGGCGCCAGGAGTTCTTCGCGACCGCCGGAGCCCCGACGGTCCTGCGCACACCGGCCCGCGTCCTGCTGGAGGCGGCATGAGCGTCACTCTCGCGCGGGCGCACGGCACCCCGTGCCCGACGGCCGTGGTGGACGCCCGCACGCTGCCCGAGTCGGAACCTGAACTCCTGGAACGGCTCACCCAGTTGCGTACGGTCCTCGCCGACCACGGTGCCGCCGACGTCCTGAAGAACGCACTCGTCCAGCCGTCCCGCCACCCCCTGTTCGACCTCGACTACCGCTTCGTCCAGTCCATGCCGGACCGGCTCGACAGCTTCGACCTGCGCGGGTCCTGCGGGCACTCCATCCTGGCGGCGGTGGAGGCGGCCGCCCGTACCGGCATGATCCAGCCTCTCGTGCCGGGCTGCCGGGTCCGGGTGAACGTGCTCAACAACGGGGACAACGTGGTGTGCGAGGCGGAGGAGACCTCCGCGGAGGGCACCCGCTTCACGGCCCACTTCCTGTGCTCTCCACCGCGGCCGGTCGAGCAGCTCCTGATCACCGGCGAGCCGGTCACCGGGATCCCCTTCGAGGAGCGTATGGTCCCCGTCTCCCTGGTCTCCATGGGCAACCCGTACCTCTTCGTGAACGCCGCCGAGTTCGGCGTCCGCACGGTGGAGGAGCTCTTCGCCGACGATCCCGTGCTGTTCGACCGGATGAGCCGGCTGCGCCTCGCGGTGTGCCGGGCGAAGGGCTGGGACACCGCCGGCGCCTTCCCCAAGGTCGCCGCGCTGCTTCCCGACGGCCCGGGCGCACTGGCCGTCCGCGCCATATCCGTACCGTCCTGGCACCCGACGGTGGCCCTCACGGGCGCGACCTGCCTCGCCGCGGGCGCCGCCGTGGAAGGCACCATCCCGCACCTGCTGTCCGGTGTCTCGCAGCAGCCGGAGGGCGGCATGCTCGCCCTGCGCACACCGGGTGCCACCGTCCGCGCCTCGGCCCGTACGACGGGCGGCCCCCGCGACCGCAGGCTCGCCTGGATCTCCGTGGCGGAGAAGCAGGTCGACTACCGCGGCCCCTTCCTTCCCGCCTCCGCCTCCACTTCCACCTCCGAGGAGTTGTCATGGCTTCCGCTGACAGCCTGACCGTGCCCGACGTGCCGGCGCTCACGCAGGCGCCGCTCGCCCGGCCGGCCACCGGGCTGACGCCCTCGCTGCGCGAGCGCCTCGCCGCCTGTGCGCGGATCGCGGACGCCGACGGGGAACCCGACCGGCAGGCACTGGCCCTGCTGCGCGAGTCCGGTCTGCTCGGCCTGGCCCTGCCGTACGAGTACGGTGGCGCCGGCGTCGACGCCCACGGCCTGAACACGGCCGTCGAGCAGGTGGCACAGGTGAACGCCTCAGCGTCGATCATGCTCTTCCAGCACTACGCGGTCAGCAGACGCATCCTCGAACACGGCAGTCCCGCTCAGCGCCGCAGGCTGCTGCCCCGGCTCGCCCACGGGGAGTGGCTCGCCGCCTCCGCGTGGAGCGAGACGGGCGCGGGCGCCAACAAGAAGAACCTGTCCACCACCGCCCGTCGTACGGCCGACGGCGGCTGGATCGTCGACGGCGCCAAGTCGTTCACCACCAGCGCCGGCCTGGCCGACATCTACCTGGTGCTGGCGCAGAGCGAGGAACCGGCACCGGACGCCGCCGCCGACACCGGGTACGGCGCCGCCGGCCAGACGTTCTTCCTGATACCGGCGGACACCCCCGGGCTGGAGCCGGACACCTCGCTCCAGCTGACCGGCATGCGGGGTTCGGCGACCGGCTTCGTCTCCGTCCACGACTGCCGGGTGCCCGACACCGCGCGGTTGGGGCCGGTCGGTACGGCCGCGTCGATCATCGCGGGCGTCCGGGACAGCGGCGCCACGCTGGGTGCCGTGTCCGTCGGTCTCGCGCAGGCGGCGCTCGACCTGGCCCACGAGCATGCCGAGCGGCGCGGGCTGACGGCCCAGCAGGCCGTCCGCCACCGACTGGTCGACATCGCGGGCGAGGTGGAGGCGGCCCGGGCGATCGTCGAACGGGCCGGCCGGCGCACCGCTCCCGACCCGGGGATCGCGACGCTGCACTCCAAGCTCTTCGCCGCCGCCGCCGCCGAACGGGTCGTCAACGCGGTCGAGAGGCTGCTGGGTTCGGCCGGCTACGTCGCCTCGCACGAGATCAACCGTTACGGCCGCGACGCGCGCGCGGTCGCCCTGATGGGACCGACCAACGACCTCTGCAAGGAACTGGTGAGTCTGACGTGGAACAGCTGAACACCGTGTCCGGGCACCTTCCCGCCGATCTGGTCGTCGAGGGCGGCCGCGTCGTCACCCCCGACGGCGTCCGCGACGCGAACCTGGTCGTCCGCGACGGCAGGATCGCCGAACTGCCGTCGCCCGGAGCGCCGTTGCCGCCGGGCCCGCGGGTCGACGCCCGTGGCCGTTACGTGCTGCCGGGCCTGATCGACTCCCATGTGCACTTCCGTACTCCCGGCCTCGAGTACAAGGAGGACTGGGACCACGGCAGCCGGGCCGCCCTCGCCGGCGGCGTGACGACCGTGATCGACATGCCCAACACCCGTCCACCGTCCCTGGACGAGGCCGGGCTGCTCGCCAAGGCCGAGCTGATCGAAGGCACCTCGTGGACCGACTACCGCTTCCACATCGGCGCCGACCCGGACCGTCCTGAACTCCTCGCGGAGCTCGATCCCCGGATCGCGACCTCCGCGAAGATCTTCATGGCCGGCCACCACACGGCCCCGGTGGTGTTCCGCGACGAGGAGCAGCTGCGGCGGGCCTTCGCCGCGGCGGCCCGCGGCGGTGTCCGGCTCGTCCTGCACGCGGAGGACCAGCACGTCTTCGACCTCCTCGACGCGGACGCGGGCATTCCCGACTCGTACGCCCAATATGAGCCGCACCGCCCGCGCTCCGGCGGCATCGTCGCCGTGGCCCGGGTCATCCACCTGGTCCGCGAGTACGGCACGAAGGCCCACGTCCTGCATGTGTCCTCGGCTGAGGAGGCCGACCTGCTCACGGCGGCGGCCGCCGAGGGGCTGCCCCTCACCTTCGAAGTGACCGGCCACCACCTGTCGTTCACCCACGACGACACCACCCGGCGCGGCCCGCGCACCCGCCTCTCCCCGGCCATCCGCGAATGCCGTGACCAAAAACGCCTGTGGCGAGCGGTGCTGAACGGCGAGGCCGCCACGCTCGGCAGTGATCACGCCCCGCACACGGTGGAGGAGAAGAACCGACCCCCGGCCGAAGCGCCGCCCGGCCTGCCCGGCGTCCAGGAGCTGGCCACCGGCGTCTGGACCGGCCTGCTCACCCGGGACACCGGCCCGGACGCGGCGGCCGCGCACCTGGCCCGGCTCATGGGCGAGGCACCCGCCCGGCTCTTCGGTCTGCCGGGCAAGGGCCGGCTCGAACCGGGGGCGGACGCCGACCTGACCCTCCTGGATCCTTCGGCGCGGTGGCAGTTCTCGGGCCGCGACGTGCACTCGCTGTGCGGCTGGTCCGCGTACGAGGGCTGGACCTTCACCGGACGCTTCACCACCACGGTGAAGGCCGGCCGCGTCTGCTGGGACGCCCGCACCGGATTCACCGGCCGCCCCGAGGGCCGCTGGCTCCGTGGCGCCGCCCGTCCGCTGGAGGTTTCCCGGTGAGCCCGGCCCTGCTGGCCGACCAGGCCCCGGCCGACACACGGCCCGGTCTCGCCGAGTCCTTCCGTGCCGCGATGTCCGCCCTGGCCGCTCCGGTCACCATCGTCACCTGCTACGACGACCAGGGCAGGCCGCGTGGCCTGACGGCGAGCGCCGTCAGCTCCCTGTCCCTGACCCCACCGCTGTTCCTCGTCTGTCTCGACCGGGCCTCACGCACCCACGACGTGCTGACCGTGGCCGAAGACTTCGCCGTCCATCTGCTCGGCCCCGGTGAAGAACACCTCGTCGAACATTTCAGGCGGCCGGCCGAGCACCGCTTCGACGGCCTCTGCCTCGGCGCACGGTCCGACAGGGCCCCCGTGATCGCCGGTGCCTCGCTCACCCTGCACTGCGTCCGTCACCAGCTCCTGGAAGGAGGCGACCACACGATCCTCGTCGGACGGGTCACCGAGGTCAGCGGCGAGCCCGCGCACTCCGGCGGTCTGCTCTGGCACCGGCGCGGCTTCGCCCACGCACGGCGCGCGTGACCCGAGTGGGGCTGCCACCGCCAAGGCGCCGGGCAGCCCCACCGAGGCACCCAGGAACCCGCTGCACGACCGGGGGACGTCCGGCCCGCCGGGCCCCCGGCCCGGCGGTCACACCGTCCCGTGGTCCGTGGCCGGCGAGGCGGAGGGCGCGTCGGTGGCCGGTGGGGACCAGCTGTACACGAACCGGAGCGCGCGGACCGCCTCCTGGGCATGGCGCAGTGCCGCGGCGGGCGTGTCGCCGGTGGCCAGGACACGAGCGGAGCGGTCCCCGCTCTGCAGGACGGCCGTCTGCGGTGAACCCGGCTGCTTGAGCAGGTCGACCCGGTGCACGGACGGCAGGCGCCGGACGCGTTCGACCTCCTGCACCTCGACCAGGATGTTGGTCGGCGGCCCGGACGGGTCGGCATACCAGACCGCCGCGCCGCGGTGCGCCGTGACCGGCTCCGGCAACAGGGCCGAGAGGTCCTCGCCGATGCTCTGCCGGGCCACCAGGTCGTGCACGTCCACCCCGGTGGCCAGCTCCACCAGGTCCATGATCCCATCGCCGCCGATGCGGTTGTGGGTCTCGATGATCCGCGGCCCCCGGTCCGTCAGGACGATCTCGGTGTGCGAGGGGCAGTCGTGGAAGCCGAGCACGTCCAGGACGCGTTCGACGTAACGGGTGATGGCCTCCCGGTCGGCGGCGTTCAGAGGGGCCGGGACGAGGTGCCCGCGCTCGACGAACGTCCGGTCGTCCCTGAACTTCCGGGTGATCGCGAGGACGTGGTGGCGGGTGCCGACCGACACGGCCTCCACGCTGAACTCCGGACCGACCAGGAACTCCTCGACCATGACCCCACGGCCGAGCCCCGGCTCGCCCAGGCGGAGCAGCGCGGCCTCGACATCGGCGGGCGAGTCCATCCTGGTGACCCCGGCGCTGGCCTCGCCGTCGACCGGCTTGACGATGCACGGCAGGCCCACCGTCCGGATGGCGGCCAGCAGGGAATCGCGACCGTGCGCCAGACGGTGGCGGCAACCCGGCACGCCGTGCTTGTCCAGGATCTCCCGGGTCCTGGACTTGTCCAGCACCCGTTCGAAGAGCTCCACATCCACCACGGTCGGAACACCCAGCCGGTCGCTGACGGCGCGCACGACGCGGTAGGTGTGCTCGTTGAACGCGGCCACGGCGTCGAAGGGCGCGGCGGCGTGCAGTACCTGGGCGACCCCGGTCCACAGGCCGATGTCCGCCTCGTCGTCGAGGATGACGACGTGCCGGTAGGGCCCGGCCGCATCCTGCGGCCTGGCCCGGCCGCGGGGCACCAGGAGCACCAGCTCGTGCCCCTGCGCGTGCAGACGGTCGTGGCACATCCGGTTGGTGCCCACCACCAGAACTCGCATGTCGCATCCTTCGCGTCGTGGACCGGTCGGGCCCGTTCAGTCGGCGGCCACCTTGGGCTCCTCGCGGGAGGAAAGGGAGTACAGGCTCCGGTTGGTGACGCTCAGCCACCGGGCGAGGACCGCCGACACCGCGGCGAGCGCCGTGGCGATCAGCCAGAAGTCGGGGCCGTGCCCGCTGCCGGCCAGCCAGCGGTAGGCCGCCACTCCGAGGCCGCCGCCGACGCCCTCGCCGACGGCGTTGGCGATCGAGAACACGCCGTAGCCCAGTGCCCGGCTCCCCTGGCCGAGCAGGCCGAGCAGGAGGACGTCCATGGTCGGCACGAACATCATCTCGCCCAGCGTGAACAGCACCACGCCGACCACCGCCCCGGGATAGCCGGGCAGCAGGTAGACCGCGACGAAACCCAGCGCGAACGACGTGTACGCCGCGACGGTGGTGACGGTTCCCCGGCCCCTGGACAGCTTTTCGGCCAGGCGGGTGACACCCAGCTGCGCCACCACGATGAGCAGTGCGTTCAGTGTGTACAGCCAGCCCAGTCGGTCCGTCGCGCCCGGCACGGACGCCACGTGCAGTGCCAGCGCGTTGAACAGCTGGCCGTAGCAGCACCAGCCGAGCAGGTTGATCAGCATGAACGGCCGCATACCCGGCAGGCGCAGGACGGTGAGGTAGCCGCGCAGCGAGGAGTCGGGGGCTCGCACCGGGCTGTCGGGCATCAGCAGGCGGTAGTTGAGGTAGGTGGTCACACCGGCCAGGCAGTAGACCGCGGAGACTCCGGTGAGTACCTGTCCGTGCTCGTGGCGCTGCACGAAGAACAGCGCGACGGGGGCCGCCACCGCGGAGGCGACGTTCACCGCGACGTTGATCAGGGAGAAGATCCGGGCACGGTTGCCCGACCGGTCGCTGGCGTCGGCCGCGAGCTGCTTGCTGGCAAGGGCGTTGACGGAGACGCCGAGGCCGGCCAGGGCCAGGGTCGCCGCGGTCGCGGCCAGGCCGCCGGCGATCCGCAGGCACGTGAAGCCGGCGGCCGCGGTGAGGCAGCCGAGCAGGACGGAGCGGGCCGCGGAGATCCTGTCCAGCCACCGGGCCAGGAACACCTTGGACACTTTGTTGGCGATGGTGAAGACGAGGACCAGGAAACCGGTCTGCCCGCCGTTGAACCCGGCCGCGGTCAGCGATACGGCGAGTGTGGACAGCAGGCCGAACAGGCCCAGGTTGGTCATGAAGTAGTGCAGCGTGATGGAGCGGGTGGCGCTCGTGGTGCTCTCCATGGCGTCGTCCGACCTCATGCCCGGTGGAGTGGGGCCCGCTCGATCCGCACCAGGTCGCGTGCGGCCTCGGCTTTGGCGACCGCGTCCTGTGTGTCGTCGCCCTCGCACAGGACGTAGCCCTGCCGGGAATCGGAGGAGAGGACGGCACCGAGGGTGCGTCCGGGGGCCAGCGTGCACAGCAGCCTCAGGACGCCGGGGGCCCGACGGGCCTCGTCCAGCCCCCGGACACCCGTGACGGTGGTGTTCTCGAAGGCCAGGAAGCGGATGGCCGCGGCCCGGGCGCGAGGGGTGCGGGCGGGGGCCGGGAGACCGAGCAGCCCGGCGAGCGTCTCCGCGATCATGTCGACACCCGTCACCAGCTCGGTCATCTCCCAGATCTGGTCGCCGCCGACCCGCGTCTGGGCCTCGATCAACCGGGGGCCGGCCGGCGTGAGACGCAACTCCGTGTGGACGGGGCCCGTCCGCTGCCCTGTCAGGTCGAGGAAGCGGACGACCAGGGAGTCGATCGACTCCCGGTCGGCGCTGTCGAGCCGCGCCGGCATCTGGTGGCCGAGTTCGACGAAGCCCGGGGCGCCGACGGTGCACTTCTCCGTGACCATGACGATCTCGTGCTTGCCGTCCTGGGACACCGACTCGATGCTGTACTCGGGGCCCTCCAGGTACTCCTCGGCGAGGACGGGCCCGTCGGTCCACCGGGCGGTCCAGGACCAGCGCTCGGCCAGCTCCGCCTCGCTGCCGACCAGGTAGACGCCCTCGCTGAGGCCGCCGGCCGGTGGCTTCAGTACGATCGCGGAGCCGCCGAGACCGGCCATGAACTCCCGTGCGTCGGCCGGTTCGGCGCACAGCCGGTACCGTACGGGGCTGAGTCCGTGGCGGGCCAGCGACTCGCGTGTCCTGGTCTTGTCCCGGGTGAGCAGCACGGCCGAGAGGTTGTCGCCGGCCACGCCGAGATCGATCGCGCACCGGGACGCCGGCTCCAGACCGTACTCGGTGAACGACAGGACGGCGTCGAACGGGTCCGCAGCGTGCCAGGCGCGGACGACCGGCAGGATGACGTCGAGCCGACGGTAGTCGAGCACGGTGTAGTTCTCCGCCGCCGCCGCGTGGTCCTCGTCGGCCCGTTCGGGGATCTGGACCATCGAGTAGCGGACGCCCAGCCCGCGTACCTTGGGCAGCTCGTGACCCCGCCCGCCGACCAGCAGTACGTGTTGTCCCGTCACCGGGTGTGCCTCCCGACCAGTTCGTCGTCGCTCGCCGTTGCGGAGCGTCGGTGGTGTGTCCGGCTCACTGCCGCAACCTGGACAGGTCGATGTCCATCTGATGGGCCAGGGCCCGGCCGCGGGCCATCACGACGTCGAACAGCTCGGAGTGTGTCCTGCGCAGTTCGTCCGGGTTCAGGGCGAGCGCGAGCAGTTCACCGATCCGCTGGCGGACGTGCAGGCGCAGATTGGCCTCGTCGAGGGCCTTGCGGCCGAGCCCGATCGAGTCGCTCAGCAGCTCGATCCGGTGGAACCACCAGGCCGGCAGGTACAGCACGTCGCCGGGCTCCAGCACGAACCGGGTGAGCTGGGTGGCGGGGGAGTCGAGCAGGGCCCGGACGTCGAGTTCGCCGCCGGGGCCGGGCAGCAACTCGGAGTCGGGGCCCATGATGTACCAGAGCTTCTCGCCGACGATCTGCGCGTGCAGCACGTCGACCGAGTAGGAGTCCTGGTGCAGCCGGGTGATCCCGCCCTTCTGCCCCAGCCACAGCTGGTGGTTGGTCGAGCCCGCGTCACCGTACAGGTTGCGCCGGAAGTCGTACTGGGCGATGTCCAGTTCCGGCATGTCGTCGGCCAACTGCGGTGCGGTGGTCTTGTAGTACCACTCCTGGAGGTAGATCGGGGCCGCGCCGGTGCCCGCGGTCTCCTTCAGGAGGGTGACGAACTCGCCGAAGGTGGTCGACCTGGCGGCCTTGCTGCTGTAGCTGTCCACGACGACCGGGACGGAGCCGCACCGCTCGGCCAGGGCGTCGAAGGACCAGGTCCGCACGGACGGCCAGTGGGCCGCGTACCCCTCGAGGACGACCGGTCGGCCCTTCGCGCGGTACTCGTTGTCGAACTCCTCGCGGGACAGGCCGCGGCGGCGCTCGATGTCCGGCGCCGAGGCGAGGGAGTCGGCGAGCGGACCGGAGCGGAAGGCGGCCTCCACCGCCCTGAGGCTCTCCAGGTCGCGGCGCTTCAAGTAGTTGGGTTCGATCGCCATCGTGGTCAACTCCTCTGCGAGGTGGGAGCGTCCGCGGACAGCACACGCAGCATCGCCCGCACCACCCGGTCCCGGTCCTCGGGGCGGGCGGGCAGCCGTCGGTGGACGAAGTGGTCGTAGCCGTCCAGCCGGACGACCTCGGTCGAGCGGGCCTGCTGCGCGCTCTCCAGATACCCGTCGACGACCGCGGGGGCGACCACCTGGTCCTCACCGGCCACGAAGATCAGCAGGTCGCCGTCGAAGTCGCGCAGACCGGCGTAGGCCGGCGAGTCCGGGTGACGGCCCGGCTTCGTGAGGCTGCCGTCGAAGCGCAGGTCGGCGGCGTCGGCCGGGTAGGCCGCGGGGCAGAAGAAGACGAGCGCCCGGGGCCGCAGCCGAGGTACGGCCGACGCCGCCAGGTGCGCGCCCATGCTCGTACCGATCAGTACGGGTGCGGCGGCGGTGTCCAACTGGGCCGCCGCGGCGAGCGTCTCCGCCATGCGCCCGCGCAGCGTGGACTCGGCCAGTGTGCCCGTGCTGTCCCCGTTGCCGGAGAAGTCGAACGTGAGCCATCCGTGGCCGTGGGGCGAGAGGGCGTCCAGCAGATAGCGGATGCGGTGGCGGCTCGACGTGGCGCCGAGACCGTGCAGGGCCAGGACGGTGGGCCGTGACCCGTCGGCCGGAGCTGTGCGGGTGCCGGTCAGCTTCCGGCCGTTGCCCTCGAAGACGAAGTCCTCGGTGTCCACCGTGTCCATCCCCCTCTGTGAACGTGCTGGTGACTGGTGCCGGTTCAGCCCGCGTCGACCTGGCCGAAGCGCTCGCGGCGCACGTCGGGCCACTCGTCGCGCAGGATGCTGTAGTAGACGACGTCGCGGCGGCGGCCCCCGGGCATGTAGTTGAAGCTCCGCAGGACGCCCTCCTCGGTCGCGCCGATGCCGGAAAGCCCCCGCCGGGCCCGGGCGTTGAGCACGTCCGTCTTGAACTCGACGCGCTCACAGTCGAGTTCGGAGAACGCGTGGTCGAGCAGTGCCAGCTTCGCGGCGCGGTTCACACCGGTGCCCCGGGCCGCCCCGCAGACCCAGGACCAGCCGATCTCGACCCGCCGGTCCGCCTCGGCGAGATTTCCGTACGCGCTGCTGCCGACGATCCGTCCGGTGGCGTTGTCGACGATGGCGAAGACGATGCGGCTGCCGTTCAGGGTGTCCTTGATCGCGGTCTCCACGAACGCGTGGAGCTCCTCCGGCGAGGTGACACGCGTGACGAAGTACTCCCAGGTCTCGGGCTCGTAGGCGATCTGCGAGAACTCCTCGACGTCCCCGATCCGCACCCGTCGCAGCGTCACCCGGTCGTTGGACAGCACCGTGTCGGCCAGCTTCTCCCAGCTCATCATTCCTCCGCCTTCTGCGTCCGCGGCCTGCCGACCGCCGCCGTCACCAGGACGGGGGCACCGTCCGTGGAGCCGTCGTTGTACACCGCGTGCTTCTGGTAGACAAGATCGAGATCCTCGCCGAAGATCCGGCCGATCTCGGCCCGCACCAGCTTGAACTGTGCGTTCAGCAGACCGTTGTCGACGGAGAACCGCTCGCCCGCGACCACGACCGCGTAGATCCTCTGCTCGTACCGCAGTTGCTCGTTCAGGCGGCTGACCGCGTCCGCCAGGGACTCGGGGTCGGTGTCCGGGGCGGCCGGTGACACCACGGCCGTCAGGAAGGGCCTGCCGTCTCCGAACACGGCGCAGTCGTGAATCCCCGGTATCTCCCGCAGACGCTCCTCGACGGCGGGTACCAGGATGTTGAGGGCGCTGCTCAGGGTGACGATGTCGTCGACCCGGCCGTCGATGTAGAGGAAGCCGTCCTCGTCGACGTGGCCGATGTCGAAGGTCTTGACCTCGCCGGTCGGCAGGTACACCTTCTCGTTGGCACCCGGACCGCACCAGGTGTAGTGGGTGTTGACCGGGTCGAGGCCGCCGACGATCAGGATGCCGTCCTTGTCGAAGCGGATCCTCTTGTGCGGCAGCACCTTGCCGACGCTGCCCACCCGGACGGCCCCCGGGTGGTTCTTGGCCACGATGCAGGTCTCGTTGAGGCCGTACCCCTCGTAGAGCGGGACACCGCAGTCGTTGAAGAAGTCCAGCACGGCCCGGCCGGCGGGCGCCGAGCCCGTCCACAGGTAGCGGATGGCGCCGCCGAGTTCGGCCTGGACGGCGGCGCGGCGCGCGGCGGGGTCGGCCGGGGTGCCGGCGGCCTCGACACGCGCCTTCACCTGCTCGTAGAAACCGGGCACACCCATGATCACGGTCGGGTGGACGGCCTGCGCCACCTCGAAAACGGAGACCCGGTCCGCGAGGCTGACGTCGTGTCCGTTGACCAGCGCCGAGTAGATCCAGTACCGCTGCTGGAGGAACCGCGTGGGCAGGAACACCAGGACGTTGTCCGCGTCCCCGTGCCTGAACATCTCCTGGACGGCGGCCATCGACCGGTTCACGCTGGCGACCGTCGCCTCGATGCCCTTCGGGATGCCGGTGCTTCCCGAGGTCTGCTTGATCTGAAGACGTCCGCCGGGTCGTAGGCCTCCCGGGCGGGC
>NZ_JBEYFC010000197.1:0-14789 GCF_040634175.1 Streptomyces sp. NPDC007162 | reverse complement strand
GCGGAACTCTCTGGGTGAGCAACCGACGGAGTCCCGAAAGGCGCGGCTGAAGTGTGTGGAACTGGTGAAGCCCCAGCGCGTCGCGATGTCCGTGATCCGCATGCCGGCGAGGGACGGGTCGATGAGATCGCGCCGACAACACTGGATCCGCCGCTCCCGGACCCACTCCGCCACGCTCCGCCCCTCTGCCTCGAAAAGCTTGTACAGCAGGCGTACGGATATGAAGTGTGCTTCCGCGATGGACTCAGGGTTGAGCCGCGGGTCTCCGAGCCGGCCCTCGATGTACCGCTTGACCTGGATCATCAGCATGCTCCGCTTTGCCGAGACCGGCGGCACCTCGGGCCGCGTCCCTGCGAGGAACAGCGCCAACGCCAGATCGAGTGTGCTCTCGGCCAACCGGGAACTGTCGGCCACCAGTTCGCCGCGGGTCAGCGCATGCCCGAGCTCCAGCACGAATCTGCTGAGTAGTCGCCCCGCTCCCGCGCTGCCCCGCACGGGGCGGCCCACGTAGCAGCTGAGCCGATCCTGGTATGGGGAGAGCAGCCAGCGCGGGATGGTGACCAGGGTGTTCGTGAAGGGCTCGTCGCCCTCGCAGTCGATGCGGGTGGGCACCGACCAGTCGGAGAGCACGAGATCGCCCGGGGCCAGGTGGGCCTCAGGACCAGCCGTCTCGACCACACAGCGGCCCGCCTCATGGACGATCAGAAGGAAATCCCCCTGACTGGCAGGCCCCACCGTTTCCCTACCGCCGGAGATGGACGAGGGATCGCCGAGCGTGCGGCCGAGGGTGAGCGGCCCCAGAGAATAGCTGAAGATGCGGCCGCTGAAGGAGCGGCGCGTCCGGCGCTGAATCAGCAGCGGACCCAGTACCTGAGATGTGGCGGATTTCCAGTAGGAGAAGCGGTCTTCCGGCGGGACCCGCGCGGTATCCACCACTAAGCCGTCCGCCTGCTGGACAGTCAGCCCTTGTGGTGTTGTCACCGGCCGCCCCCGCAGTCACCGAGTACCATAGGGATTGTCGACCTCTTCCCATCGACATAAGATCGTCGGGACCGCTTGCCCACACCGGCACAAGCTGACACCTCAGACGGTCCGCAATCGATTGCATAAGCGCATTTCAACCCTATGGTCGGCACACATTCACCGTCAATGCCCGTGCACGGCAGGGGAACAGGACGGCTGCCGATCGGCACAAGCCCTTACATGCGATGGCAGTGCGGGTAATCGCCGCATATGGTCTGGCGGCGTCTCCCACCAGGCAGGGCCGGGCTTCTTCAGCGGCAAGCAGCCAGGCGAGTAGCGGCTCGGCGGGGCGCCGGTGGATGCGCGGACGATCAGCTCGACCGGATCACCGCGCGCTGGATCGCGCTGGTCCGGCCGGTCATCAGGTCGATCAGGATCCGCACGGCCTCGACGCCCATCTCCGTATGCGGGATGCGGGCGGACGTCAGCGGCGGGGTCAGCTCGTCCATGAACAGGATGTCGTTGACCCCGTGACCGAGGTCGTCCGGGCAGGGCAGGCGGCTCTCCCGCACGCGCGCCGCTCGCGCTCGCTGTCGTTGTCCGTGTTGACGACCAACAGCGGGTTCGTCAGATCGGGGACAAGGACGCCGGCGATGCCGGCGCGGCCGGTGCGCAAGGTCCGCGCGGACGGGCCGGTTCGTAACCCAACGCCTCCCCCGCGGCGAGTACCACCGCGAGCGTCTTCCGGTTCACCTGGTGCCGGGTCGCCTCGCTCAGGGAGCGCGAGACGGTGGCGGGATGCACGCTGGCAGGGGCCGCGATGTCACGTAGAGTCACCTGGGAGCTTGGCATACCGGGAGCACAGCGGCTGCCGCGAAAGGCCGATCGGGTTGACTTGGCGGTGGTGTGGTGCACATCAGGCCGCACACGATTGCAGAAATGGCCCGCTGGCCGTATCCGCCCTGGCGACAGCACCTCGACCTGCTCGGCCGGGCAGACTCCGCAGACCGGCAAGGTCGATCCCTACGCGGGCGCACCGCGAGGTCGCGAACCGCGGTGCCGCGGCTGCCATGGCCTTCTCATGGACAGGCGTGGGGACTTGGGCCCCTGCCGCCGCCGATCGTACGAGCGACCGACGTCGGGCACGTCGAGTGCGCTCAGGACATCTGATCGGCGAGAAACCCGACGACCGCGCCGACCGCGGTCGGTCCGGTGAAGACATCCGCGGCATGACCCACGCCGGCGAAGACCATCAGAACGGACGTCACCCCCGCGGCGCTCAGTGTGTCGTGCAGGAGCCTGCTCTGGTCGATTGGGATGACGGCGTCACGGTCCCCGTGCAGGAGCAGGTGCGGAGGAGCACCGGCGTGGACGACGTGTCGTGGGCTCGCCGCGCGCGCCGCGGCCGGGTCGTCGTCGACGTGCTCGATGCCGAGCAACTCCGCGCCGCGTGACCGCGGCAGGATCTGTCGTTCCAACTCGCTGGGCGCGCCCATCATCAGCAGATCGGTGGGCGCGAACATCGCGGCGACGGCGCGCACCTCGCTCGACACACCGGTGTAAGGTCCGACCTCGCCATCGAGTCCACGGTCGCCGGCGGTCAGGCCGGCCATGGACGCGAGGTGTCCGCCCGCCGAGGCGCCACCTGCCGCGATGCGATCAGGATCGAGCCCGTGCATCTCGGCGTTGGCCCGCACCCAGCGGATCGCCGCCTTGACGTCGTGCAGCTGCGCAGGCCATGGAGCGTCCCCGAGCAAGCGGTAGTTCACGGACGCGACGGCGTAGCCCAGGGCCACGATCGGCGTGAGGCTCGCCGAGTCGTCCGCCTTGTCGCCGATCTTCCAACCGCCACCGTGCATCCACACCAGGGAAGGCAGCAAGCCTGCCGGACCCTCCGGCTTGTAGAGGTCCAGGCACAGCGATGTGCTGCCGATCCGCGCGTACTCCACGTCCCGCAACACCAGGGGGGCACCCATGTCAGACCCGCACCCGGGTGCTGGCGGCGCGATTACCCGCGGACGCCCCCTGCAGCCGATCCCGCGACGCGTTCGCGAGCTCGCGGAGCCGGTCGAAGTCGACGCCCAGCAGACATCCGTCGCGCTTCACCACCCGGCCCCCCACCAGCACGGTGTCTACGTTGCTCACATCGCAGGCGCTGACGGTCGCTGCCACCGGGTCGTTTCCCGGCAACACGTTGAGTCGGTCGGCGCGGAGGAGGACGATGTCGGCGAGCTTGCCGGGTGCGAGCGTGCCGATCCGGTCATGCTGCCAGCAGGCCCGGGCGGCGTCCACGGTGGTCATCTCCAGGACGTCGCGGACGCCCAACGTCACCGTTCCGAGCGCCTCACCGCGAGCCAGCGCCTCGGCGTGGTCGTGTCCGCGCTGCAGCGCGAGCGCAGCCCGCATCGGAGCGAACAGGTCGCCACCGACGTTCGTGCAGACGTCGACCGAGATACCGGCCGGGATGCGGTGCTCGCGCAGCCTGCGGACGACCGGTGGCCCGTGGCCCATGTTCGCCTCCACCTCGGGGGACGTCGACACCCGGCCGCCCGTCTCCGCGATCCGGCGAAGCTCGTCGTCGGACAGCATGTTGCAGTGGACGAAGAGCACATCCTCGCCGAGCAGGGAGTTCTCGTCGAGCACGTGGATGGTCCCCCCGGCGCCCCGCAGACCTCCGCCGACGTGGACCGTGATCGGCATGCCCAATTCGCGCGCGAGGCGCCAGTCGTCGATCGTGGCGTCCAACAGGCTGAACTCGGGGCCGCGCAGGGCCATTGCGATCGAGACGCGATCACGGTGACCGGTGGGAACGCGGTCATGCAGGCGTTCCGCATCGCGCGTGTGGCGCGAGTCGTCCCGTACCCGTGCCTGGTCGTTGGATCCGCCGTAGGCGAGGAGGCCGCGGGTACCCGCCTCGACGTGGGCGGCGAGTGCGGCGTCGGCGTCGTCCGGAGTCGAGAGGTTGTGCGAGAAGTCGACGACCGTCGTTACCCCGGCATCCAGGGCCTCGAGCGCACCGAGAAGCGTGCCGATGTAGATGTCGTCGGGCGTGAACCTCGGCCCGAACACGTTCCGCAGAGTGGTGAAGTACTCCGGCAGCGTCCAGTCGCAGGCCAGGTGTCGCAGCGTCGACTGCCACAGGTGGCGGTGGGTGTCGATGAAGCCCGGGAGCACGATGCAGTCGTCCGCCGGGATCACGGCGGCGTCGGCATCGTCGATTCCCGCGGCGATCCGGGTGATCCGATCATCCTCGATCAACAGATCGGCTCGTCGAGGCGCAGCGCCGGTCATGGGGACGATCCATCCGTTCCGGATGAGAGTCCGCTGAGGCGTCCTTTGCTCGGCTGACGAGGTCACAGCGGCAGCTCCTCCTTCTGCAATCGTTTACGTCATATGCTCGATCACCTCGGCGACCCAGCCTGCGGCTCGGATCACCCCTGAGGGACGACCTCAGTACGATGACGACGCCGCCGGACCACAGCGCGGTCGCCGCGACAGCGGCAGGCCGTCCAACGCGATCAGCCCTTTCGTCGCCGACGTGCGTCGTCGCCGGGGATGTCGGACGCCTCCGCTGAAGTGACGAGACGGCCGGCCATCGGTGGGAAGACAGCTCCCGTACCTTGCGGACCACGTTCAGGGCGCCACGCGTATCTGCTCCCGACGCTCAGGAACTCGTCCGGAGTGGGCGCGCGGTGCTCGGTGTACGGGAAGGTCAACGACTGCGCCGGATCGGCCAGCTCTTCGAAGAAGTGCTCGAAGCCGGCCGGCAGCACGAAGACGAGGAACCTGCAGGTGGCCGACGTTATCCGCCAGTCGTGGACCGTCTGCTTCGGGACGTGCACGAAGGACCCGGGCTGGGCGTGGTAGACGGTGTCGCCGACGCCGAGGTCGATGGTTCCGTCGAGGATGTAGAAGGCTTCGGACTCGTTCTCGTGGACGTGGCCCGGAGCAGCCAGGTCGCGTGGGCCGAACGTTTCCATCAGCGAATAGCCGCCGTCGGTGTCCCTGGCTCTCGCCTTCATCGTCATCAAGCTGCCCCCGATCCAGATGGCGGGGCCCCCGCCGGGCTCAAGCGCATACCCGGGCGCGATGCCGTCCGGCGTACCACCTGCGTGCTGTGCGGCAACGGGTTGGTCGTCGGCGATCTCGGTCGGTGGCTGGGTGTCAAATGACTTGGCCATGGCTACTCCCCTGGGAGCGAAGAAGACGACGTGCAGTGGGCCACGTGGCGCTGCGGAGGTCTTGGGTCACCGCTCAGCGCGGCCGACGACAATGGCGATCGGCTGCGATCCGGGCCCTCTTTGTCGAGACATGACGCGCCTGTCGGTGCGGTGCGACGGCCGACCGCATCCATGGTGCGATGACACGGTTCTCCGAGGCCGTGCAGCGCCTCGCCCGTCCTTCCTTTTCGTGGGGTCCTTCGGTCGGGTCAATGCCAGGCTAAGCAGCCATGTGACCGCGGTCATGACCCGAGAACGCACGCCCCTGTCGCATTCGTGCAGCGTGCGCCGTGCACGTGCGGGGAGGGGGGCCGAGGGTTCGGGCATCGGCGGCAACACCACCTGCTTCCCAGCGCTGACAGGGGTCAGGCCGTGTCGTCGGCTGCGGCCCGGAAGGGGCTGACATTTCGGATGGAGGCGTCGACCAGTTGGACGGGGTGGACCAGCGGGATGCCACGGTCGATGTAGCGGCGGATCTGCAGCAGACAGCCCGCGTTGGCGGTGGCGACCACGTCCGGCTGCGCGTCGTGGAGGTTGGCTGCTTTACGCCGTCCGAGTTCCTCCGCCTTGTCCGGCTGGACCAGGTTGTAGACGCCGGCCGAGCCACAGCAGATCTCCGCCTCGGCGATGTCGGCGACCTCCATACCGGGGATGGCCCTCAGTACCTGGCGGGGCTGAACGCGGACGCGCTGGGCGTGGGAAAGGTGACAGGCGTCGTGATAGGCGACGCGCAGCGGCAGGGGATGACGTTCGGCCAGCGGCACCAGCTCGGCGAGGAGCTCGTTGATGTCGCGCACTCTCGCGGAGAAGGCGGCGGCCCGCTCACGGTAGTCCGGGTCGACGGCCAGCAGGTTGCCGTACTCCTTCAAGGTGGAGCCGCAGCCGGCGACATTGGCGACGATGACGTCGAGCTCGTAACGCTCGAACATCTCTATGGTCTCGCGGGCCCGTTCCAGTCCGTCGTCCTCCTGCCCGGCATGCACGCTCAAGGCACCACAACACTGGCGGTCCTGGGGTAGGTACACATCACAGCCTTCGGCTGCCAGGACCCGGACCGTCGCGGCGTTGACGTCGCCGAAGAAGACCCGTTGGGCACATCCGGCAAGCACCCCCACGCGCAGCCGGGCGGGAGCCTCGGAGGCGGAGGCGGAGGCGGTGTAGGAGGGTGTGCGGCGGAACAGGTCCCGCACGGTGACCGGGGGCAGCAGAGCCTCCAGGGCCCGCAGGCGCGCGGGCAGGCGCCGGATGACGCCGAGCCGGTGCAGCAGGGCGCGAATGCCGAGCCTCTGGTAAGCGATTCCCGCCAGGGCGGCCAGGCGCAATCGGTCGGGGTAGGGGAACAGCCTGAAGACCAGGGTGCGGAAGAGACGGTCGAGGGCACTGCGGGGTACGTTGCGTTCGATCTGTGGCCGAACAGCCTCGATCAGCTTGTCGTACCGAACCCCAGAGGGGCAGGCGGTGGTGCAGGCCAGGCAGCCAAGGCAGGAGTCGATGCGGGAGCTGAAGGCGTCATCGAGGGGGATCTCGCCCTTGGCCGCCAGGTCCATCAGGTAGATACGGCCGCGGGGAGATTCCATTTCCTCGCCGGTGACGACATAGGTCGGGCAGGTGGGCAGGCAGAAGCCGCAGTGGACGCAGTCGTCCAGCAGGTTCTTCGCCGGGGGGTGGTGGTTGTCGAAGGAACCCGCTCCCGGCTGCGGTTGGTTGATGGCCTCGCTCATGGGCTTCTCCAGTGAGGTTCTGGTCGTGGCGGGCGTCGGCGCGGCCTGGCATCGGGCCATGCGGCACGGGGCGTCACAGCCAGGGGGCGAGGCGGTCGGCGCCGAAGCGCCCCTCGGGGTCGAACTGCCGCTTGATGGCGCGCATGACGGAGACGGTCGGCGGCGGGGCGCCCCACATGTCCGTGTCGGCGGGCAGCCCGTCGCGTCGGCGCACGGTCACCATGGCGCCGCGCGCTGCCGTGTCGGCGCGCAGTGCGGTGAGGAAGCGGCCGCGGGAGGCGGGTGCTCCGGCGCGGATGCGGAGTATGTGGACTCCGACGCCGACGCTGCTGGCCGTCTCCAGGTGCAGGCCCCAGACGTCGGCCAGCGCGGTGGCCGCGCCGAGAAGCTGGGCGCCGTCTCCGGGCAGGCCGCCGACGCGCAGGACGGTGTCGCCGGGCCGGCCCAGCGCCATCTCGTGCACGGGCTGCCAGGCGGGGGACTGCTCGTCGTCCCGGAGCACCTCGCCCGATGCCCCGGTGAGTCGGGTAACGGCGGCCAGGCGGCCCTGGACGCCTTCTTCGCCCCCTTCGAAGCGCACCATCAGGTGGTCGTGGCACCAGTCCAGTGCCGCCGGTTCCAGAGCGGCGGCGATGATGCGGCTGCCGAGGGTGACGGCCGTGGCCGCAGCGCAGGGCAGGCGGAGGGTGGCGCTGGTGTGCGGCAAGGGGTGAAGGCGCAGGACGACCTCGGCCACGACACCAAGAGTGCCCAGGGAGCCCATGAAGAGCTTGGCGAGGTCGTAACCGGCGACGTTCTTGATGACATGTCCGCCGCTGCGTGCCACAGTGCCGTCGGACAGGACGACCGTGGCGCCGATGACCAGATCCCGCAGGGTGCCGTAAGCCTGCTGGGCAGGGCCCGCGTCCGCGGTGGCGATCAACCCTCCGACGGTTGCACCGGCGTTCACGCGGGCGGCGTCGAAGGCTACCCGCTGCCCGAATGCGGCCAGTTCGTTCTGCAGACGCGACATCGGGGTGCCCGACCTTACGGCTACGGTCATGTCGGTTGGGCTGTGGCGAAGGACGCCCTGCAGGGAGCGCGTGTCCAGGATGAGAACTGCGGAGGTCGGCGCAGTGCCCCATCGGATGGCAGTGCCGGCTCCGGCGACGCGGACCTTCGGGTGACTGGTGGAGGTGTCGGCGAGAACGGTCTGCAGTTCCGTCAGCCCGGTGGGGCTCGCATACAACGGAGTACGGGGTGTGGCCGCCGTCATCGTCACATCCGATCGATCGGACCGGCTGCCTCCACCGGGTGGGGGCGATAGGGGCCAGGACGCTCGCCGCACAGGCGCGGGGTGGGCAGCACCTTGCCCGGGTTGCACAGGTCATGGGGGTCCAGAGCGGTGCGCAACCGCCGCATGACCGCCAGGCTGTCGGGGGCGAACTGGCGAGGCATGGAGCAGGCCTTGTCGGCGCCGATACCGTGCTCGCCCGACAGCGAGCCCCCCAGCTCCACACAGAGTTCGGCGATGGAGGTCGACAGGTGCTCGGCGCGGTCGTGCTCGCCGGCCTCCTCGCTGTACAGGACCAGGGGGTGCAGATTGCCGTCGCCGGCGTGGAAGACGTTGGCCACCCTCAGTCCCGCTTCGGCGGCGAGCCCGGCGATCCTGGTGAGGGCTTCGGCGAGGCGGGTGCGGGGGACGACGCCGTCCTGGACCAGGTAATCGGGACTGATGCGGCCGACTGCGGCAAAGGCCGCCCTGCGGCCCTTCCATATCCTGGCGCGCTCGTCCGCGTCGTCGGCGATCCGCAGGTGGGTGCAGCCACGCGTCTGGCACAGGTGCTGGATCGCGGCGAAGTGGGCGGCGACCTCCTCCTGCGGACCGTCGAGTTCCACGATCAGTGCGGCGCTCGCGGTGCGGTTGTAGCCGGCCGAGACGGCGGATTCGACGGCCTCGATGGACAACGCGTCCATCATCTCGATCGCGGCCGGGACGATGCCCGCAGCGATGATGTCGGTGACGGTGTCGCCGGCTGCCTGAACGGAGTCGAAGTCGGCGACCAGGGTGCGCCAGGAGGCGGGGGCGGGCAGCAGACGTACTTCGATCTGGACGGCTATGCCCAGGGTTCCTTCGGAGCCGATGAACGCACCGAGCACGTCGTAGCCGGCCTGATGGGGCGCGTGAGATCCGAGCCGGGTGCGGGTGCCGTCGGGCAGAACGGCGTCGACGGCGTGGATGTGGTGCACGGTGAAGCCGTACTTGAGGCAGTGCGCGCCGCCGGAGTTCTCCGCTACGTTACCGCCGATCGTGCACACCTGGCCGCTGGAGGGGTCCGGCGCGAAGTACAGCCCGTAGGCGGCGGCGGCGCGGCTGATGTCCGCGTTGGTGACGCCGGGCTCCACCACCGCGCGCCGGTTCTCGGGGTCGATGCTCACGATGCGGCGCAGTCGCTGCAGAGAGATGACAATGCCCTCGGCGACGGGGAGGGCCCCTCCTGACAGGCCGGTACCGGCACCGCGGGCCACGAACGGAATGCGCTTCCGGGCGCAGATGGACACGCAGGCCGCCACTTCGTCCGCAACTCCGGGCAACAGCACGAGTGCCGGCGTCACGCGGTAGCCGGTCAGGCCGTCGCATTCGTAGGAGCGCAGCGCGACCGGGTCGGTCACCACCGCCTCGGTGCCGAGCACCTCTTCGAACTCGCTGATCGCGAGCGTGGTCAACACTCGTACTCCCTTCTCTCCTTCGCCAACTCGCATGCACGCGGCCTGTCAGCCGCCGGGCGGGACGGATGAGGATGTCCTCGTGGCGGCGCTCGTTGGTCGGCGGTCGGGTCACATCGCCGCTCCCGTCGACGGCCTCAACCCGAGCTGAGCCAGCAACTCGAGCTGGTCGAAGTACACGTGCTGCTCGACGATCTTCCCGTCACGCGCACGGAGCATCTCGATCACCCGCAGGGAGACGGCCCGGTTCGTCGGCTCGACGCCTCCCCCCGGGCCGGCCAGGGTTCCCCGATGGGTGCCTGTGAAGGTGAAGCGCTGTACACACCAGTCGCCCTCCACGACCAGGTCGTGGACCGCGTTCCGGCCATCGGGGAACGCGGCGAGGAATGCCACCGCGAATTCGGCGGCGGCACCCCCGACGACCCGAACCCCTCCGGGCGCCTCCAGCACAACATCGTCCGCGTAGAGCGCACGATGTGCTGTGTGGTCCCTGGCATTGAATGAGCGCACCGACTCCGTCGCGATGCTTCGAGCGTCAGTCACCGAGGACTTCCTCCTTCTTCATCCTTGGTCGCTTGCCGGCGGACGTAGCCCGGTCGCGCAACGGGTTCGGCGCGGGGCCGGTCGTCGGACACCGGATCAGTGGACGAGGTCCTGGTTATTTCGGAACGGAGCGTGCCGCGCTTCGCGCGGGCGGCGGTGACACCTGAAGCGACGCCGGTCACACGAGCCCCCGGAACGCGCGCTGGCGCCACGCCTCAGTGGGCTCGAGGTCGTTGAAGGTGAAGACGTGGAAGCCCGCGATGGTGTTGTCGGGCTTTCCCAGGCGGGGTGCCAAGGCGCGGATGATCTTGTCGGGCCGGTAGCCGCCGGGTACGAAGAAGCGCCAGAGCAGGCTCTGCTGCTTCGCCAGGAACTTCGCCGATTCGCCGATGCCCAGCCCACTGGAGATGCGCAGCAGTTTCTGCCGGTGGACAGCGCCGGGTACGCCGACGTACACAGGGAGACCGATGCCGCGGTTGCTCAGCTCTCGGGCCCAGTCGAGGATGGCCTTCGGGTCGAAGACGATCTGGGTTGTGATGTGAGTGGCCAGCGGCGCCTTGTCCTTCAACGCCTGGAAAAGCACCTCGTCTGATGCCTCCGGGTGTCCTTCGGGGTGACCACCGATACCGATGTCGGTGAAGCCGTGGTCGATCTCGTGCAGGGCCCGCAGCAACTCCAGCGCGTCGGCGAACGCCGTCGGTGTGCCGGTGCGGTCGCCTCCGACGACGAAGGCGCCCGTGATGCCGGCCCCGCGGCACCGGGCCACTATCTCGGTCAGGTGGGCGCGATCGCGGACCTGCCGGGCCGATAGATGAGGCGAGACCGAGTAGCCGTGGCCGGCCAGCGCGACAGCGAGCTCGACGGTCGCGTCCTGCCCCTTGGCGCTGGAGGCGGTCACGGTCAGCGGCACGGTGGTGGGCACGTGCGCGCGTACCGCTTCCTCCGTCTTCTTGAACGGGATCACCTCGTAGCCGAGGTGGCCAAGGGCGCGCTGCAGATCCGCGCGTACGTCCGCGTCTCGGGAGATGGGCAGACGGTTCACGATGATCGGTTCTCCTCGTCGTCAGCGGGCAGGGCAGCGGTCTGGGGCTGGGGGAGTGAGCGCCCTGCAGCGACGGGGCCGTCGGCGGAGGCTCGGAAGGCCCCCCTTACCACTGATCTCCAGAATCGGAGCTACTGGGCGGGCGTCCAGGCGCGGGTTGCGTCCCGCACCATGCCGCAGCCATGCGGGAGAGAGGGTCCGGATCCCGGCGCCACTTGGCGGGACACCCTCCCGGGGCGCGATTGCGCGGGGGTTCCTCGACGAGTGGTGCGAGCTCAGTGAGGGGGCTTGGTCGGCCCCTCGGGCTACCCGGAGCAGGATTACGGTGAGAAGGCCGGAGCGCGATCCGGCCGGGGGCGGCGACGCCTCGCCACGAACACTCCGGTCTCCGAGTGGACGGGAGGGGTGAGTCGACCGGCTCCTGTGAACGTTGACGGCGTGTCGCGGACGATGGGCCGAGAGCCTGCCGCGAACGCGTTTCAGACGACCGGAGACGTGGTGCGTACGGTGGCCCGAACAGTCGTCCGGGTGTGCTCGGGTACGCGCGGGTTGAACACGCCTCCCTCGGCATCGCCCCAGACGATCTCCACCTCGGTGCCATCCGTAGCCTGGGCCGTGGACACCGAGGCGAGCGACACCCACTTCCCGATGTTCACCGTGTAGCCGTGGAACTGGGTGACGCCCACCAGGTGGTCGCCGATGCGTACCTCATCACGACTGAACATGGCCGGCGACTCCAGTGGCTTTGGAGCGCTGGGGCGGTCGAGCTCGCCATCGACGAGGATCCTTTCGGTGTCCGACTGGTTCCACATGAGCCAGACCTTCTGCCGGGGCGGCGCCGCGGCCATCCGCTCGAGAGCCTCACGGCCGATGAAGTCGTGGTCGAACCGGACCATGCGGCCGTAACCGAGGTCCCAGGGGGTGGTGTAGTAGCCCTCGACAGTATCCGGCTGGAAGCTCCCATTCCGCATCGCCAGGCCCGTTGACTCCAAGGCAGTGTCGGGCAGCCAGCGACGATAGCCGTCCAAGGAGGGAGAAGTGTAGACGGCCGGCAGCGCTCCGCCCAGCCACCCCGACTCCGCCTGCGTCGAGGAGTACGCGAGCGATCCCCCCTGGAGGAGTCCGAAGTCCTTCCCCGCATCGAGGACGGCGTCCACGAATACCGTCCTCTCGGACGCGGGGCCGAACAGCTCGAGCCCTGTGGATTCCTGGCCTGGCACGCCACCCATGGTGTGGTTCAGCGCCCGTACCGTGTGGCCGGCGAGCTGTATCTCGCCGGTGTGGAAGAACCGGATGTGATCCAGCCTGCGACCGCTGGCCTTCTCGAGGATCTTCCAGGCGTTCGGCCCCTCGAGCTGGTATCGGTAGAAACGCTTCTCGGCATCTGGACGGCCCCAGCTCGCCGGCTCACGGTGGAGTGTCACATCGTAGTCGCCGGTCTCAGCGTGGTACTCGAGCCAGTTCAACGAGTGGTCCACCCCGGTGACGACTACCTCGTTGTCGTCGAGCGGCACCATGATCGCGTCACCGACGAAGTATCCCTCCTCGTTGACGGCGAGGTACTGCTTCGCCAACCCGACGCGGAAGTTGTTGTAGCTGTTCACCGACGTGTCCTGGAGCAGGCGCATCGTGTCCGACCCTGAGATGAACAGATCGGGCATGTGGAATGACTGGTTGAAGAGAACCGCCGTTGTCGCCCAGGCGCGCTGCTCATCACGCCAGTTGCTGTGGACGATCGGATAGAAGGGAAAGTTGTCGTCCCGTCCGAACGGAGGGCCGCTCCTGAGCATCTCAAGCGGAGAGTCATACTTTTCGATCAGATCATGGAGGGACATGCCCGTCCTTTCTCTTCGGTGAGCCCTGCGGCCGGGCAGCATTAACCTAAGTCGCGATGCGACCATGGTCATGACGCGCACATGCACGCCCGTATCGGATTCGTGAAGCATCCGGCGCGGCATGAGGGCGTGCCGTCTGCGCTTGTGGGTGAAGAAAACGGCTGGGCCACAGATCGCGTGCGTGCACGCAGGCTGTGCAAGCCGGCTCCTGGGAACGAGTCGCAGCGCCCCACGCGATGCGCGGCTGGGCCGGTGGAACGGCCCGTGCGGATGCGGTCCTGCAGACCACCGAACGCCCGTCGCCCTCGGAACGGACACGGAGACTGATCCGGCACCAGGCTAGGAGACGAAGGCGTTCGAGTGCTGCGGCACCGCGTTGTTGGCGGTGTTCCGGTACACCGCCGGTGTGACGCCGACTGCGTCGCGGAAGAGTTGCCCGAAGTGCGAGGCGGTCGTGAAACCGTTGCGTGTGGCGATCGCCCCGATCGGCAACCGGTCCAGCCTCGGGTCGAGGAGGTCACGGCAGGCGTGTTCGATCCGGCGTTGCCTGATCCATGTCGCGGCCCGTTCCCCGTTCTCCGCGAACAGGCCGTGCACATAACGTATGGAGACGTGATGCGCGCGCGCGATCGCGGCGACATCGAGATCCGGGTCCCTGAGATTGAGCCTGATGTAGTCCTTGAGCGCTTGCAGACGGCTCAGACGATCGGCTGCTCCTTTCCTCGCGCCTGATCCGAATCCGACCGAGACCATGACTTCAGCAAGTTCGGCCACCGACATCAGCGCTCTCGTGGCCTCGGGCTTCGAAAGCGTGCTGATGCTCCGGCTCAGGCTTTCGATGACCGCGTGAAAGGGCTCCACCAGACCAGACCCGCGCTCGAGACGCAGCGACGCACCATCACCGATCGTCTGTGCTGGGAGTGACAGAAGCGACTGAGGGACGAGAAGACTGATCCAATGGAAACGCGAAGTGGAGAGGTTCATGTCCGCATCCAGCATGGTGGTCACCGCAACGTCACCTGGATGGAACGACACCACGTCTCCGTGCGCACCGGTCTCCTTCACCTCACCGGCGACCAACGCCGAGAGCCAGTAGTGGCCAGACACGGCGGAACCCTGCACATGGCTCGATAGCCGGGTGAGTGTGCAGGTCGTGCCTCGGATGTCGGCCAAGCGCACTCGGCCCAGGTTCCAGTAGCGGAAACTGCCCCGGAAGTCACCACCCTCCGCGGTAATCCGCTGCGCGCCCATACAACGAGGGACCCGAGCAATCCAGTCGTCCGGATCGTCCGTCTGGACGACGATCCCGTTCGCTTCTGTCGGGGGCCCGACCAGTGTGGGCGCCACCTCAGCGGCTTGGACCGTCGTTTGGGCTGGTTGGCTCATCAGGAGGCCCTCCAGGTCTCGTCGGTGAAGGAGCGGACGAGGGTCCCTGCGTCCGAAGCGAGACGCAGAGCGAAGTCGGATCCAGGTTGCAGGTTTCTCAGCAGGTGAGACAGCAGTCGGCCGTGGCCGATGGTTGGCGCCCAGAGAGCTGCCCGAGGAACGGATCTTCCCCAGGCGGAACACTTCGGCGGGGCCGTCGGCTCTGTCCGGCTCGTCGGGGGTTCACCAGAACGTGGTCTGTGGCCGGCGAGTTGCGCATGACCCGACGGTACGTCCGGCCGATCGGTCGGGCGGTGGCTCGAGCAGCATCGTGCAGGGGTCGGCAAATGCGGTGCAGGGATGGGTAAGAAGCTTGAGTGACCTGGGTCGCGAT
>NZ_JBEYFC010000196.1:0-14977 GCF_040634175.1 Streptomyces sp. NPDC007162 | reverse complement strand
ACGTGCACACAGTCCGCAAACCAGACACCGGGAAACAGCGAACGAAGAAGTCAACAACCCCACGACCCCGCCGCGCAGGTTAAAGATCAAGCTAGTCGCGGACGCCGACCACCACGTTGGCGTACAGCTCCTCCGACACCGCGAGGCGGGTGGTCAGTCCGGCGCGGGTGAAGGTGTCGACGGCGGTGTCGGCCTGGCGTTCGCTCGTCTCGACGAGGACGCAGCCGCCCGGCGCCAGCCACTCCGGGGCCGCTGCGACGACCCTGCGCAGCACGTCGAGGCCGTCGCCGCCGCCATCGAGGGCGACCAGCGGCTCGTGGTCGCGGGCCTCGGCGGGCAGCAGTCCGACCTCCGCGCTGGGGACGTAGGGCACGTTGGCCGCGAGGATGCCGACCCGGCCGCGCAGGCCGGTGGGCAGGGCGTCGTACAGGTCGCCGGGGTGGGCGTGGCCGCCGTAGGGGGCGATGTTGCGGCGGGCGCAGCGGACCGCGACCGGGTCGATGTCAGCGGCGTGCAGTTCGACGTCGCCGAGGGCGGCGGCGAGGGCCGCGCCGACGGCGCCCGAGCCACAGCACAGGTCCACCACGACGGATGCGCCGGGGGCCTGCGCCAGGGCCTGGTCGACCAGGAACTCGGTACGGCGGCGGGGCACGAACACGCCCGGCTCCACCTGTACGCGCAGTCCGTGGAACCCGGCCCAGCCGAGGACGTGCTCGAGTGGCTCTCCGGCGGCCCGCCTGGCCACCATCGCGGCCAGCTCCTGGGGGGTGCCGGCGGTGGCGAGGATGAGGTCCGCCTCGTCCTCGGCGAAGACACAGCCGGCGGCGCGCAGCGCGGCGGCCACAGTGGTCGGGTCGGTGAGTGAAGTCATCGCCGAGAGCCTATCCGGAGGCCGGCCCGTCCGTCGGACACTCGGACGGTCGGACGCCGACCGTCTCCCCGGCCCGCCCGGTCCGCCGCAAGTCGCCTTATACAACCCCCGCTCAAGTTGTACTATGCAACTAGATCCGTGGAGGAGGTACTCCCATGACAGCGGCGGAGACGGCCGTCGAGACCATCCAGCGCGAGATGACCGCCTTCGCGCGCCGGGCCCGGGCCTCGGCCGGGCGTATGCACCCCGAGCTGTCGCTGGTGTCGTACACCCTCCTCGGGCACCTGGAGGAGAGCGGCGGCTGCCGGGCGACCGACCTGGCCGCGCACTACGCGCTGGACAAGTCGACCGTCAGCCGGCAGGTGGCGGCGCTGGAACGGACCGGGCTGATCGAGCGCCGCCTGGACCCGGAGGACCACCGGGTCCAGGTACTGCATCTCACGACGGCCGGGCAGGACATCCTCGCCCAGGTCACGCAGAGCCGCCGGACCGCGTTCCGGGAGCGGCTGGCGGACTGGCCGGAGGAGGACCTGGTCAGGTTCGCCGGATACCTGGAGCGCTACAACACGGTCGCGTCGGCGGGCACCGGCGCCGGCTGACCGAGCGTCGTGGGCACCCGGGCGGCGATGAAGGCGGTACGGCGGCGCAGGCGGAAGCCCAGCGACTCGTACAGCCGGACGGCCGTGGTGTTGTCGGCACCGGTGTGCAGGAACGGGGTCTCACCGCGCTCCCTGATGCCGTGCGCGACGGCACGGATCAGCCGGGTCGCGAGACCCTCGCCGCGGTGGGCGGGGTCGGTGCAGACCGCGCTGATCTCCGTCCAGCCCGGCGGGTGCAGCCGCTCCCCCGCCATGGCTATCAGCCGGCCCTCGCGGCGGATGCCCAGGTAGGTGCCCATCTCGATGGTGCGGGGCAGGAACGGACCGGGCCGGGTGCGGGCGATCAGGTCGAGCATCTCCGGTACGTCGGCGGGGCCGAGGCGGACGGCCGCCGGCTCCGGGGCGGTCTCCATCCCCTCGTCCACCAGCTGCACTCCGGCGATGTTCATGGTGAGCTCCCAGCCGGCCGGCAGTTCGCCGCGGTAGCCGGGCACTCCGACCTCCGCACCGGGACCGGCGAGGGCGGCGAGATCCGCCCAGTCGGCGGCCTCGGGCCGGTCGGGCAGCGCCAGCCACGGGGAGACGTCGACCGGGTAGCGCAGGACGCGGCCGCGCCGTTCGGCGAAGTGCGCGTGCGGGCCGGTGAGCGAGGCGAGGGCGGGGTTGTCGAGGACGTGCGGGGCGTTGTCGCGGGGGCCGGAAACGCTCATCCGGCGACCTCGATCACGATCTTGCCCCGGGTGTGCCCGTCCTCGACGGCGCGCAGTGCCCGGTCGGCCTGGTCCAGCGGGAAGGTCCCCGACACGTGCGGGTCGAGTTCACCGCCCACGACGAGTTCGGCCACCTCGTCCAGGACAGCGGCGGTACGGGCGCGTTCGACCCGGGCGCCGCCCAGGGCGGCGACGGTCTCCGGCGCGGCTCCGGCGGTGATCAGCTTGGTGCGGTCGGCGAGCAGGCCGGCCGCCTCGGCGAGCACCTCGCCGCCGACCAGGTCGTAGACGCCGTCCACACCCTCGGGCGCGGCGACCCGCACCCGCTCGGCCAGGCCGGGCCCCGAGGGCACGTGCACGGCGCCCAGCGACTCGACGAACTCCTTCTTCGCCTCGCTCGCCAGACCCACGACCCGCAGGCCCCAGGCACGGGCGATCTGTACGGCCGCCGCGCCGACCCCGCCGCCCGCCCCCGTGACCAGCAGGGTGCCGCCCTCGGGCAGGTCGAGCTGGCGCACCCCGTCGTAGGCGGTGGCCGCGGCGACCGGCAGGGTGGCGGCGTCGGTGAACGACAGGGCGGCGGGCTTGCGGGCGGTCACCGCCACCGGCAGCAGGGCGTACTCGGCGAACGCGCCGCCGGCCGTGTTGCCGAAGACCTCGTCGCCGACGGCGAACCCGGTCACGCCCTCGCCCAGTTCCTCGACGACACCGGCGGCCTCGCTCCCGAAGACGACCGGGAACACGGGCTCCGCGGCGCCGGGCCGTCGCAGACCTCCGCGCAGTTTCCAGTCGACGGGGTTCACCCCCGCCGCGCGCACCGCGATCAGCAGTTCGCCGGGGCCTGGACTGGGCCGGTCCACGTCGGCGAAGGCCTCGGCCTCGGGACCGCCGTGCCTGGTGTAGACGTACGCCTGGGGCATCGTGTTTCCTCGCTCTCTGGTGCAGTCACCGGTGTCCCGGTAGCGGCACTCAGCGGCAAGGATGTGCGCGGGACGGCTATTCCCGCACCCGGGGATCGTTCATACGGCCGCAATGATCGGCGGGCTGACCTGGGCCGGAGCGGTTCCGGCGGACGAAGGGGCGGGCGGCGGCCGTCGGGTTCCGGGCGTGGTGCTCCGACGGGCCCGCGGCGTCCCGCATCCACAGGGGAGAAGCTGGACTGCCAGAACGGCACCGACGCGGCGACGCCGCCGACCCGGGCGACGAACCCCCGGTCCGGCACCCGCCGCCGGTCGTAGAGTCCGGCGGTCCGGGACGGGTCGGAACGGCCGCCGAGGTGGAAGTCGAACAGCAGCACGGCGGCGAAGGGGGCGATGAAGTACGCGATCCGTCGACATCGTTTCCGGGACCCACCGGGGGCTCCGGTACCCGCGGGCGGCGCGTGCCCTCGGGCGCGCTTCGGCCGGTTCCGCTCCCGTGGCTTCGCAGGGTGCGCTCGGTGTGCCGTACGGGGTACCAGACCCCTGTGGACGCTCGCGCGCGGGCGGGGCAGGCTGGGAGCTGCGGACCGGCGGTCCGGCCCTTCGGCTCCTGTGGCGGCGAGGAGGTCGACATGCGTACCCGGGTGCACGGCTGGCGTTGGCGGCAGAACCCGCTGCGGCGCAGGTCGGACATGGTGGAGGCGTGGATCGCGCTGGTTGTCGCCGTCCTGCTGTGCGCAGGTGCGCCGCTCGCCGGGGCGGTGGCGGGACTGTGGGCGCACGGCCAGGCGCGAGCCGTGGCCGTGGCGGAGCGCGCCGAGCGGCACCGGGTGCGCGCGGTGGTCGTCGGCAACGCCCCGGAGCAGCTGCCGTCGGTGCAGGGCGGCGACGCGGAGCACGCCTACCAGGCGGACGTCCGCTGGGCCGTGCCCGGCAAGGGCACCCGCACCGCCCTCGCCCGGGTGCCCGCCGGGACCAGGGGCGGCGACGAGGTGGACGTCTGGTTCGACCGGCAGGGGCACGGGGTCGCCCCGCCGCCGAACGAGGTCGCCGTCTGGCAGCACACGGTCACGGTGGGCCTGTGCGGGGCCGGCGGCGCGGCGGCCGTGGTGCTGCTCGGCCACGGCATCGTCCGCCGGGTGGCGCTGCGACACCGGCTCGCCGAGTGGGAGCAGGAGTGGGCACGCACCGGCCCGGACTGGACCCGTGGGCGTGCCTGACCTACGCGCCTGACCTGCACGCGCCCCCGCCTGGGTCTCCTCGGCGCCGTTCGCGACGCCCGCCGCGGGCCCTTGACCAGTGGGTCGGCCGCGGCCGGCGCCGTCGCCGCGCTCTGGCGAGCCGCCGAACCACCCACGTACGGTGTGATCATCCGCGTCTTCCCTTCACCAAGGCGGTTGTTGATGGCCCTGTTCGACCTTCCTCTCGACGAGTTGCGCGACCACCGCAGTGCGTCGGTGGCGCCCGACGACTTCGACGCCTTCTGGTCCAAGACGCTCCAGGAGGCCCGTGAGCACGCTCTCGACGCCCGCTTCGAGCCGGTCGACACCGGGCTGTCCACGGTCGACGTCTACGACGTGACGTTCGCCGGGTTCGGCGGTCACCCGGTCAAGGGCTGGCTCCGGCTGCCGGCCGGCGCCGCCGAACCGCTGCCGCTGATCGTGGAGTTCATCGGCTACGGCGGCGGACGCGGACTGCCGCACGAGAACCTGCTGTGGGCCTCGACCGGCCGGGCGCACTTCGTGATGGACACCCGGGGCCAGGGCAGCGCATGGGGCGGCGGGGGCGGCACCGCCGACCCGGTGGGCGGCGCGCCGGCATACCCCGGGTTCATGACCCGCGGCCTCGACGCGCCCGAGAACTACTACTACCGGCGGGTGTACACGGACGCCGTCCGCGCGGTCGAGGCGGCGCGCTCGCACCCGCTGACCGACGCGGCGCGGACCGTGGCACTCGGCGCGAGCCAGGGCGGCGGGATCACCATCGCGGTCGGCGGTCTGGTCGCGGACCTGGCCGCCGTCGCACCGGACGTGCCGTTCCTGTGCGACTTCCCACGGGCCACCACTCTGACGGATCGTCACCCGTACCGGGAGATCGGTCTGTTCCTGAAGACCCACCGCGGCCGCTCGGCGGACGTCCAGCGCACCCTCTCCTACTTCGACGGTGTGCACTTCGCGGCACGCGGCCGGGCCCCGGCGCTGTTCTCGGCGGCCCTGGAAGACCAGACCTGCCCGCCCTCCACCGTCTTCGCGGCGTTCAACGCCTGGGCGCACGAGGACAAGGCCATCGAGGTGTACGACTTCAACGACCACGAGGGCGGCGGCCCGTACCACGAGGCGGCCAAGGTGCGCTGGCTGCGTTCGTACGCCTGAGCAGGGCGGCCCGTGAAGAGCCGCGAGGCCGGGCCGTCCCCGATCTTCCCTCCGGTCCGACCAGTCGGTACGTTCTGGTCGCACGGGCCGCAGCGTCGCGGCCCGGCGTTCCGGCGTACGACGGAGGACGCATGTCCGAGCACGAGGCACAGGTCCAGGGTCACTGCGCACCGCGTTTCACGGCGGTGCGCAAGGCGTTCGAGGAGAACTTCCGGGACCGGGACGAGCTGGGCGCCGCCGTCGCGGTGACGGTCGGCGGCGAGACGGTGGTGGATCTGTGGGGCGGCTGGGCCGATCCGGCGCGGACCCGGCCGTGGGAGCGGGACACCCTGGTCAACGTCTGGTCCACGACCAAGGGGCCGGTGGCCTTGTGCGCGCACATCCTCGCCGACCGGGGGCTGCTGGACCTCGACGCACCGGTGGCGGAGTACTGGCCCGAGTTCGCGGCGGCGGGCAAGGAGCGGGTCCTGGTCCGCCATCTGCTGTCGCACCGCGCCGGCCTGTCCGGTCTGCGCGAGCCGCACTCTCTCCAGCAGTTGTACGACTGGGAGTTGACGACCGCGCGGCTGGCGGCGACGGAGCCCTGGTGGGAGCCGGGGACCAGGTCCGGGTATCACGCGCTGACCTACGGCTTCCTGGTCGGCGAAGTGGTGCGGCGGGTGTCGGGGCTGTTGCCGGGGGCGTTCCTGGAGCGGGAGGTGACCGGGCCGCTGGGGATCGACTTCACCGTCGGGCTGCCGGCGGCGAAGTCAGGTCGGGCGGCCGAGCTGTCCCACCCGCGGGTCCTGTCGGACAGCGAACAGGCCGCGGTCTTCAGCCAGTTGGCGCCCGCCGCGGTGGCGGCCCTCGCCAACCCGGGGGTGGGTGCGTCGGCGGCGAACACCCCCGAGTGGCGGGCGGCCGAGATCCCGGCGGCCAACGGGCACGGCACCGCCCGGGCGGTCGCCGCGCTGTACGGCGTGTTCGCGGGCCGGGGCGAGTACGCCGGACTGCGCCTGCTGTCGCCCGAGGCCGCCGAACGGGCGCGTGACGGCCAGGGCAGCTGCCGCGACCTGGTGCTCGGGGCCGGTTTCGAGCACGAGACCGAGGTCGCGCTCGGGCTGTGGCTGAGCGGCGCGAACGGCTCGTACGGGCCGAACCCGCGGGCCGTCGGACACGACGGGTTCGGCGGTTCCTGCGGGCTGGCCGACCCGGAGGCGGGTGTCTCGCTCGGATACGTCATGAACCGCATGGGACCGCGGATCGCGGACGACCCGCGCAAGACGGCCCTGGTGGCCGCCGTGTACGCGAGCCTGTGAGGCCGGTGCGGATTCGGCCGAATCCCGTGGGCCACCCTTCCCTGATGGTTTAGACCAATGCTAGATGTGGTCGCGCACCGAACCCGCACGGCTACGTCTTGTCATCCACAGGAGGCCGCGGCATGGCCCGCACCGGCATGACCCGCACCATCCCGCACGTCCGTCCCGAGATCGAACCCGCGGGCGGATCCGAGAGCGAAGGACAGCCTCTTTACTGGCGGATCGCTACACGGCTCCTCGGCGAACTGCACGACGGCACCGTCCCACCAGGTGAACGACTGCCGTCGGAGCGGGAGTTGGCCCGGCACTTCGAAGTGAGCCGGGAGACCGTCCGGCAGGCGCTGGAGGTACTGCGGCGCAGCGGACTGGTCAGCACCGACCGGCGGGGCAGTCACGCCACGCTGCCCGGCCGGCCGGTGGAGACGCCCGTCTGCCTGGCCTTCCCGGTCGGCGCCGGGACCGCGGACCACGGCGCGGTCGACCGGACCACGGTGGCCTGGGAGGAGCCGCCGCCCGAGCACGCGGTGGCACTCGGGCTGGCCCCGCACCGGCCGACCCTGGTGCACCGCTACGAGTCCGCGGCACCCGACGGCCGGGCCCTGCGCACCGCCGTGACCTCCTTCTCGGCGGTGGCCCTGACCGAGGTCGAGGAGCTGGGCCGGTACCGGGACCGGGCCGACGGCACCACCGCGCAGCTGCGCCGCGCCTACGACTGGATGCGCAAGGCGGGCCTGGCCCTGCACCACCGGGACTCGATCACCCAGGTCGCCGACGCGGCCACGGTCCGGGTGACCCGCCGGGTGCACGACCAGTACGCCCGCCCGCTGGAGATCACCGACCTGGTGGTGGACGCCCAGCAGGACACGCTGGTCTACGAGTTCACGGTGCCCGCCGTGGGCTGAGCCCGGCGGGCCACGACCAGCCGGGCGCGCGGGCCGCCGTCGTCGCGGCGGCCGAACCCGGGCAGTGCGTACAGGTCGGTCGCGAACCCCGCCCGCGCCAGCCCGCCCAGCACGTCGCCGAGCCGGACGGCCCGGTAGTACATGACGAACGGCGGTCGCCACAGGGCGTTGCGCACCCGCATCACGGCGTCGAAACCGAGCAGCGTCCAGAACACGGGGCTGCCGGGGCGGGGCGGCGCCACCACCGGGAAGGCGAAGGTGCCGCCCGGTCGCAGCACCGAGTGGACCTGGCCGAAGAGACCGGGCAGCTCCCGGGGCAGGAAGTGCCCGAACGCCCCGAAGCTGACGACCAGGTCGAAGGCCGGCCCGAACGGCAGGGCCCGGGCGTCGGCCTGCACCCAGGTGACGTCGGGACCGTCGGGCGGGGGCAGCCGCCGGGCGACGTCGAGCATGCCGGCGCTGAAGTCGACGCCGGTGACACTTCTCCGGCACACCTGGGCCAGCACGTCCAGACCGGCGCCGGTGCCGCAGCACAGGTCGAGGCCGTCCGCGTACGGGCCGAGCGGGGTGAGCACCTTCGCGACCGACTCCAGGACCGTGTCCGGCGTCCGGAAGGGGGTGTGGTCGAACTTCGGGGCCAGCAGGTCGTAGCCGCGCTCGACCGAGGACAGCGCCTGCACGGCGAGTTCTCGGAGACTCGGTCCTTCGGGGCTGAACATCCGGTCAGCTTACGGGAGCACCCGGCGCCGGAACGGCGCGGTGAGCGTGAAGGCACCCGCGTACGTGGAGCCGGCGGCGAGGGTGAGTGCATAGAAGGTGGACGCGTCGGTCGAGGACACCCGGTGCCTGGCCCTGGTCGTCGAGATGACGCCCTCGCCACGGGAGTCCTCCAACGTCAGGACCATGTCGGCGACTGCCGACCCGGTGTTCGTCGCCGCCCACCTCGCCATGACGCCCCAGGGCCGCCCGGGCACCGTCGACGGCGGCTATGCCGCGCACGGCCCGGTGAAGGCGGTCACCGACGCCCTCGACCGGGTCTGAGCGTCAGCCCTTGAGCTGCTCCAGCGTGGACTTGGTGTCGGTCTTCAGCCAGCCCGTCACGTCACCCAGCGCCGGCGGGTTCGTGTCGCTCTCGTACGACGACAGGTACGCGCTGTAGCTCATCGTGTACGTCGTCCAGCCGTCCCGCACCGCGAGCGTCGCGTACCGCGAGCCGCTGGTGGTGGAGCCGTTGCTGGTGTCCTCGGTGACCAGGTAGGCCTCGTCGCCTATGCCCCGCACCGGCGTCACGTCGTAATCGGTGTGGCTGTCGCCGTAGTTCTTCCAGGTGGCCGTGAACTCCGGTCCCGGGTCGGTCTTCTTGTGCAGATCGACCTGCATGGACAGATAGGCGTCCGCGTACGTGGACCCGGTCTTCTTGAGGCTGAGACTGCAGGAACTCTCGTCCAGCGCAGGGTCTCTCAGCGTGTTCTTGGTCGGGGCGGAGTCGTCCACCGGGTACTCGTCCTTGAACGACGAGTAGTCCGCGCCCGAGCACAGGTTCCCGGGCGCCTGGTAGCCGCGCAGGTCGGCGGCGGTCCCGAAGCCGCCGGTCAGGAAGAGGCCGCCCGCCCAGGCGGCGGAGGCGGCCACCGCGCCGACGACGGCCCACAGCACCGCTCTCCCGGCGGCGCTGCCCCGGCCGGACGGCGGTGCGGCCGGCGGCGGGTAGCCGTAACCGGGCTGTACGGCGTAGGGGTTGGCCGACGTCGGCTGCGCGGGCTGGTTGACGAGGGCCGGCTGGGCGTAGGGGTTCGGCGGGGCCGGCGACTGCGGGTTCGGGTACGGGTAGGCGGTCGGCTGCGGCGGCGCCACGGGCTGCTGCGGGGCAGCCGATGCGGGTTGCTGCGGAGAGGCGGGTTCGGGCTGCTGCGGAGAGGCGGGAGGCTCCTGCGGTGGCGTGGACATGTCGTGAAGATAAGGCATAACCCGACATCAAGTCCCGGTGGCAGCAGGACTGTTATCGACTCCGGACATCCGCGGGGAGCACGCAATCCAGCCGAGCAGCAGCACCGGGCCGATGAGCGCGGCCAGCGAGGTGGTGGTGATCGGCAACGCGGCGATCCAGAACTGTCCCGCGGCCATCGGCAGCAGGCCGCCCGTCAGCGGCCGGCGCGGCTCGAAGACGATCGAATGCGTCGGGGAAGGGCCATCGGGGGTTCGTATGGCTGGTATATGCGCCCCGTGCGCCCGGACGTCCGTGAGAGCGGGGCCGCCGCTGCCGACGAAGCCGGCCGGCCGGGAATATCAGTGCACGGCTCCAGGTTGACGCTGCCGGAACCCCGGGTATAATGCGATCAGCACGTACGGTCGCCCCGACATCGGGCGCCGAGTGCGGTTCCCCTTCCTCCAACCGTGCCGTCCGTCGCTCAGCGACCGGCCGCCGGGTTCTCTGCACCACCTCCTGACCAGGGCTTCCATGCCGGTCCCGAGGTGCCGTTCCCGCCGCACGGAGGCCTGCGCGTACGCCCTCCCGCTCGCGGCCCGCTCCCCCTTCTTCTCATGTCTTCCCGTCCTCGAAAGGACCCCTCTCATGACCACCACACTCGAACCTCCCGTACAGCAGCAGGCGCAGCCCGCCACCCGGCCCGTCACCGGTGTCCTCGACATGGACGCGGCCGGGAAGGGGCAGCTGCGAGCCCCGAGCTGCCTGTCCTCCCCCGGCGACCCACAGGTCTCCCCCGCCCTGATCCGCCGTCACGGCCTGCGCAGGGGCGACCTCGTCGAGGGCGTCCGGGGCGACCGGCGCACGCTGACCGAGATCACGCGCGTCAACGGCCGTACCCCCGAGGAACTGCGCGGCCGGCGGCACTTCCGCGACCTGACCCCGCTGCACCCGAGCGAGCGAATCCGGCTGGAGCATCCGGCGGCCGGGCTCGCCGGACGGGTCGCCGACCTGTTCACGCCCGTCGGCAAGGGGCAGCGCGGACTGATCGTGGCCCCGCCGAAGACCGGCAAGACCGTGCTGCTCCAGCAGTTCGCGGCCGCCGTCGCCGGCAACCACCCCGAGGCCCATCTGATGGTGCTGCTGCTCGACGAGCGCCCCGAGGAAGTCACCGACATGCGGCGCTCGGTGCGCGGCGAGGTGTACGCGTCCACCTTCGACCGGCCCGCCAGGGAGCACATCGCCCTGGCCGAACTCGTCGTCGAGCGCGCCAAGCGGCTCGTCGAGGACGGCAGGGACGTCGTCATCCTGCTCGACTCGCTGACCCGGCTGTGCCGGGCCCACAACAACGCGGCCGCCGCCACCGGCCGTACGCTCAGCGGCGGTGTCGACGCCGGCGCGCTGCTGGGCCCCAAGCGGTTCTTCGGTGCCGCCCGCAAGGCCGAGGAGGGCGGCTCGCTCACCATCCTCGCCACCGTCCTGGTGGACACCGGTTCCCGGGCCGACGGCTACTTCTTCGAGGAGCTGAAGAGCACCGGCAACATGGAACTGCGCCTGGACCGCGAGCTTGCCTCCCGGCGGGTGTTCCCCGCCCTGGACATCGCCCCCTCCGGCACCCGCCGCGAGGAACTCCTGCTCGCTCCGGCCGAGTTGGCCGTCGTCCACGGACTGCGCCGGGCCCTGCAGGGTCGGGAGGGCGCCCCGGGCGGCCTGGAGACGCTCCTGCAGCGGATGCGGGAGACCCCGGACAACGCCACCTTCCTGCGCCGGGTCCAGCCGACCCTGCCGACGGGCTGACGCCGGACGCCTCGCGCCGGGCCGACGCCGGAGGACGCCCCGCGTGCGTCATCCGGGTTGCTCAGCGCGTCCATCCGGCCCAGGCCACGCGCCGTAGGACGCCACCGTTCCTACGTTGACCGTATGACGATCGGATTGACTGACCGATTCCCGCGCCGGGCGACGGTGTCCACCTGTGCCCTCTGTCTGGCCGGGCTGCTGGCACTCGCGCCCGCCACGGCCGCCGCGGAGGCCACCGCGCCCGCCCCGGGGGCGGCGGTGCCCGGGCCGGCGCTGCTCTACCACTCCGGCGTCCAGGTCCGGCCGCACGCCGGGGCACCCGCGGTCCCGGACGTCTCCGCGCTCTCCTGGCTGGTGGCCGACGCGGACACGGGTCAGGTGCTGGCGGCGCACCAGGCACACCGCAGGCTGCCGCCGGCCAGCACGCTGAAGACCCTGTTCGCGCTCACCGTGCTGCCGGTGCTGCCCGCCGGCCTGGAACACCGGGTGACCTCCGAGGAACTGGCGGACGTCGAGGAGGGCAGCAGCCTGGTCGGCGTCGAGGAGGGGCACACCTACCGGGTGGCGGACCTGTGGCGGGGCGTCTTCCTCAGTTCGGGCAACGACGCCGTGCACGTCCTGGCCGCGCTCGACGGCGGCTGGGAGCGCACCGTCACCCTGATGCAGGGCAAGGCCCGCTCCCTGGGCGCCCTGGACACGCATGTGGAGTCCCCCGACGGCTACGACGCACCGGGCCAGGTCTCCTCGGCCTACGACCTGGCGGTGTTCGGCCGGGCCGGGCTGCGCAATCCCGACTTCGCCCGCTACTGCTCCACCGCCGAGGCCCGCTTCCCGGCCGGCGGCGGCTGGTCCTTCGGCATCGAGAACACCAACCGGCTGCTGACCGGTGAGGACGGCGTCGAGCGCTACCCCGGCATGATCGGGATCAAGAACGGCTACACCAGCAACGCCGGCAACACCCTGGTCGCCGCCGCCCGGCGGGGCGGCCGGACCCTGGTGGTGACGGTGCTGAACCCCCAGGACGGCGGGGTGTACGACGAGGCCCGTCAGCTGCTCGACTGGGGCTTCGGCGCGGCCGGACGGGTCGATCCGGTGGGCTCGCTGGACGCGCTGCGGCCCGCCCCGCGGCCGGGTCCGAGCACCGTGCCGATGGCGGCGGCCACGGCACCGGAGAACGGCTCCGGCTGGCCGGACACGGCCGTCGTCCTGGCGTGCGCGGCGCTCGGCGCGGGGGCGGTGACCCTGGCGATGCGGCTCCGGGGCGACCGCGCCGGCCGGTCCGAGGGCTGCGGCCGGTCCGAGGGCTCCGATCCGACCGGCCGCGGCTGACCCGCGGGCAGGCCGAACAGCAGACCCAGCGTGATCCAGGTGTAGAGGTTGCTGCCGAGGAACCCGTCGATGCCGGACGCGTCGTCGAACCACAGCCACACCACGCTGGTGCACATCACCGCGTACAGGGCGCCCGCGATCCGCGGATGCCCGGCGCGGGCCAGGATCACGAACGACGGCAGCACCCACACCAGGTGGTGCACCCAGGTGATCGGGCTGACCAGGCAGGCGGTGAGACCGGTGAGCGCGAAGGCAGCCGTCCAGTCCCCGGCGGCCACCGCCCGGCGGGTCCGCCACGCCCACACGGCCAGCGTGAGCAGGACGACGACCGCCCACAGCGACTTGTCCGGATGACCGAGCCGGGCCAGCACGCCCTGGAGCGACTGGTTGGACACGTAGTCGAGTCGGCCGACCCGGCTGGTGTCCCAGAGCGCCTGCGTCCAGTAGAAGCGGGACGCCCTCGGGTCGGCCCAGGCGGCGAGCCCGGTCGCGGCGAGCGCCACGGCCGTCGCGACACCGGCGGCCCGCCACTTGCGGCCGATCAGCAACATGAGGAGGAACAGGGCCGGCGTGAGTTTGACGGCGGCGGCGAGACCGATGCCGGCCCCGGCCCAGCGGCCCCGCCCGCTGCGCAGCAGACAGCAGTCCGCGAGCACCAGGGCCAGCAGTATCAGGTTCACCTGGCCGAAGCTGAAGGTGTCCCGCAGCGGCTCGAACAGCGCCAGCGCGCACAGCGCAAGCGCCCAGCGGTACCAGCCCCAGCGACGCCAGCCCGGCCCGGCCAGGATGCGCAGCACGAACGCCAGCGCGGCCAGGTTCAGCAGCAGCGAGGCCGCGATGGCCAGGTCCAGCCCGACCAGCGCCATGGGCAGCATGCCGAGCGCGGCGAACGGCGGATAGGTGAAGCCGTACTCCGTGCCGGGCACCCGGTAGTCGTAGATCCGGCCGCCGTGGTGCACCCAGGTGTGCACGGTGCCGTAGTACACGCGCAGGTCGAACCAGTCGCGCAGCAGCGGCACGGTGGCCGTGAACACGGTCACGGCGGCGGCGAGGACCAGGACGAGGAGCAGTCTGCCCCGATCGGTCCGCGGCCCGCTCATGCCGTACGCCCCAGTGCCGGGGCCTGCGCCGCCTGGCGGGCCTGCCAGAGCACGACCACGCCGAGCATCCCGCCGGAGACGGCGAGGACCAGCTGGCCGATGTCGGCGGGGCCGCCGCTGGGCAGCACGGCGAGGGCGAGCACGCCGGTGACGGCGGCCACCCGGTGCCGTACCGAGGTGCTGGGTGCCGCGGCCGCTATGAGGAAGAGGCCCCAGATGGCGTACCAGGGGCGGATCGCGGGCCCGAAGGCGGCGACCGCGGCGAGGCTCAGGCCGAGGGCGTAGACCGGGCGGGGCCGCAGCCGGACCCAGATCAGCAGCACGGTCACCGCGGTGAGCGCGAGCCCGAGCAGGTGCCAGGCCGGGACGGCGAGCGGCGCCAGATCGCTGCCGAAGTGTGCGAGGACCCGGCCCGTGGCCCGGCCGAGCAGGCTGCTGAGCGCCCAGTTGTGCGGGGAGACCGGCGTGTCGAGCGCTCTTATCCACCCGTACCCGGTCCCGGCGACGGCGGTCGCGACCACCGTCGTCGCCCCGGAGGCGAGCGCCGTCGTCAGGGTGGCCCGCACGGGACTGCGGCCCTTGCGCGCCTGTACGACGATCACCGCGAGCAGCCCCAGCGCGGCGGGCGCCTTGACCAGCGCGGCGAGCGTGACGAGCACCGCGCCGAGGACCGGCCAGCGGCCGAGCGCCGCGACCAGACCGAGGCCGAGCAGACCGAGCATGATCGCGTCGTTGTGGGCGCCGGCGACCAGGTGCAGCAGCACCAGCGGGTTGAGGGCGCCGAGCCAGAGGGCGGCGGCCGGGTCGGCGCCGCTGTGCCGGGCGAGCCGGGGCAGGGCGGCCGCCATCAGGCCGACGCCGAGCAGCGCCACCAGCCGCATCCCGAAGAGACCGGCGGGGAGTTCGCCGCGGGTCAGTCCGGACAGCAGCGAGGCCACGCCCATGAACGCGGGGCCGTACGGGGCGGCGGTGTTCTGCCACACCGGGGCGACCTCGTCGGCGAGCGGGCCGCCGAGCTGCGCGGGGCCCGAGGTGTAGACGTCCATGTGGGCGTCTACCATCGCGCCCTGAGGGTGACGATCGCGGAGCCCTCGGTGTGCATCAGGACGTTGGTGATCAGCTCGTCGGCGATCAGTTCGACATCGTCCGCGCGGT
>NZ_JBEYFC010000195.1:0-15004 GCF_040634175.1 Streptomyces sp. NPDC007162 | reverse complement strand
GCAGGCCGGTGATGAAAGCGGGGAGCGGCCCCTCGTGCTGGGCGCAAGGGCGGTTACACCTCCGGCGTGCGCCCCTCCGCGTACGTCACCGGCAAGGAGAAGAAGCTCAACGCCGCCTCGTACGGCTTCACCGGCAAGATGTCGGAGGCCGAGTACGACCACCTCATAAGCCTCCAGCTGGGCGGCGATCCCAACGACGACCGGAACCTGTGGGTCGAACCGGCCGACCCCGGCCACAAGGACAGCCAGGGGGTGAACAACAGGAAGGACCCGGTGGAGACCAAGCTGCACACCGCGGTCTGCGCCGGCCGGATCACCCTCGCCGCCGCACAGCAGGCGATAGTCACCGACTGGACCACCGCCCTCAGCCGCCTCGGCCTCCAGTGAACCGGCCGCCGTTCCCCCGGCCGCCCCGCCCTCGGTGAGACCAGGCGTAACGTTTGTCCCTGTGTCCGACAGTCGGTCGACAAAACCGCGACTCCCTTCCGGGACCGCCCCGGTGCGGCAGTTGCGGCCGCTGTACGCGGCCGGGTTCACCACCGCCTTCGGGGCGCACGGCGTCGCCGCGAGCCTCGGTGCCGAGGGGGTCGGTTCGCTGCTGGTGCTGGGCGGGCCGCTCGCCCTGTACGACGGCGCCGAGGTGCTGCTGAAGCCGGTGTTCGGCACCCTCGCCGACCGGGTCGGGGCACGGCCCGTCCTGCTCGGCGGGCTCGGGGCCTTCGCCGCCGCGTCCGCGCTGTACGCCCTCGCCGACAGCCCCGGCCTGCTGTGGGCCGCCCGCCTCGGGCAGGGGGCCGCGGCCTCCGCCTTCTCCCCGTCGGCCTCCGCCCTGGTCGGCGCGCTGGTCGCGCTCGTCCGCCGCGGGGCGGCGCCGGGAAGGTGAACGGTCCCCGGGGCGGTCAGTTCTGTGGGTCCCGGTGGCGGCGGCGCCGGACGTGCCGGAGGACCAGGGCGGCGACCAGGACGCCCAGGGCGACGAGGGCGTAGAGCTGGTACCGGGCGATCTCGTCGTAGATGGCCGTGATGTGGGAGCCCGCCGCATAGGACAGGCTCGTCCACAGGCCGACCCACAAGGCGGCGCCCAGGGCGTTGAAGACGAGGAAACGGCGCCAGGGCATCCCGCTGGTGCCCGCGATGATGCCGTTGACCTGGCGCAGTCCCTCGACGAAGCGGGCGACGACGACGATCTTGCCGCCGTGGCGGGTGAAGAACTCCTCGGCGGCCCGGAAGCGCTCCGGGGTCAGGAACACGTACCGGCCCCAGCGGTGTACGACGGCCCGGCCGCCGGTGTGGCCGATCAGGTAGCCGATGTTGTCCCCGGCCACGGCGGCGACGAAGGCGATGACCGCCACGGCCACGATGTTCAGCTGTCCGGCGCCCGCGTAGATCCCGGCGGCGATCAGGACGGTCTCTCCCGGCGCGGGGACCCCGAAGTCCTCGACCAGGACCACGCCACCGACGGCCCAGTAGCCGTAGTGGGTGAGCAGCGGGGCCAGGTGGGCCAACGGCCCGGGCAGAGGCGGCGCCATGCCCCCACCGTACGCGGCGGAAAAGGTTGACCGGCGCACCGAACCTCCGCCGGGCATCGAGCGTCTACAGGTGCGTGGGTGCGCACCGACCTCGCGCACCGAGTCGTATTTGAGGGGAACCGAAGACGCCATGAAGACCAAAATGACCGCCGTGGCCCTTGCGGCGATCGTCGCCGCCGGCACCGCCGTCGCCGCCGTCCCGGCCTCGGCCGCCACCGCCAAGGCCGCGCCGACGCGTTGCCACACCGCCGACCTGAAGGCCGGTTTCGCCACCGGGGACGACGCGAAGCCGGAGATGGGGCGGGCCGGGAAGCAGACGCAGGCGTTCATCTGGTTCACCAACAAGAGCAACCGCACCTGCACCCTGTCCGGCTTCGCCGGTGTCGACATGGTCGGCGCCCAGCGGACCGACGGCACCTGGTCCCTGGTGCGCTCCTCCAAGAGGCCCACGAAGATCACCCTGGGGCGGGGGGACACGACGGACTTCAGCATCAACCTGCTCCCCGTTGCCAGGTCCACGCCGCAGAAGAAGAAGTTCGTCCCCGCGAAGTTCCTGGTCACCCCGCCGAACGAGACGAAGCACTTCACCCTGAAGTGGCCGTTCGGCGGCCAGATCCTGAAGCAGGACGGCGCCACCCACCCGGGCACCTACCTCAACCCGGTCGGACAGTAATCCCCCGCGGCCGCGCGGTCGGGGCTCCAGGAGGGCCTTGACCGCGCGACGCCCGTCCATCGCCCGCACGCGGTCGGGCAGGAAGCGGCGGACGGGTGCCGGGCGGCCGACGAAGCCAACTGCCGCCGGGGCGGGCCGAGTGGGGGCCCGCCCCGGGGACTGGGCGTACCGAGGCGCTCCGGGGCCCAGCCGGCGCCGGCGCCGGCGGTCGGCTCCTTGATCCGGGCGGCACCCTCCTCGCCGCGCTCGCCGGCGATGTCGGCCGCGCCGACTCATGACGATGATTCTCCCGGCGCCCAGGCCAGTCACCCACCGGTCGGCCCCTTCACCGCGACGGTTCGTGGCTCGATACCGGGACACGTGTACGCCAATGTTGTGCATTGCATTGACCGCCGTTAGAAATCGGCCCTACATTCCTCGGTGTCTTGGCTCGGCATTCACCTGAGCACCCGCTCCCCGCCCCCACCCGCAAGGAGCCGCTTCCATGCCCGTCAGCACCCGGCTGCGCACCGCCCTCGCCACCCTCGCCACGCTGGCCACCACGGCCCTCGGCGCCCTGCCCGCGCCCGCCGCCGAGGCGGCCACCCCGGCCGCCGGCAACCTCACCGGCACCCTCTCCGACGGCGCCGCCTGGACGGCGGACGTACCCGAGCACTGGAACGGCACCCTGCTGCTGTTCAGCCACGGCTTCGGCCCGACCGTCGCCAGGGACGCCCCGACCGACGCCGTCCGCACGGAACTGCTGGCCGAGGGCTACGCGCTGGCGGGCTCGTCCTACGACCCCCATGGCTCGATGTGGGCCCTGAACAGCGCCGAACGCGACCAGTTCGCCACCCTCGACGCCGTCACCGCGAAAATCGGCCGACCGCGGCGGACCATCGCCGTCGGCCAGTCCATGGGCGGCCTGGTGAACGCGCAGCTGGCCCGGGACGGCGCCGGCCGCATCGACGGTGCGCTCGGCCAGTGCGGCCTGGTCGCGGGCGGCACGGACCTGGACAACTACCAGCTGGACGCCGAGTACACGATCGCACGGCTGCTCCTGCCCGCGCAGGATGTCAAGCTGGTCCGGTTCGGCTCCGCCGACGAGGCGGCCGCCACCGCGAACCGGCTCACCGCCGCCGTCACCGCCGCGCAGGCCACGCCCCAGGGCCGCGCCCGGATCGCGCTCGCCGCCGCCTTCCTCAACCTGCCCGCCTGGTCACCCGGGAAGACGCGCCCGGCCGCGACCGACTGGGCAGGTCAGGAGGCGCAGCAGTACGACTGGTTCGCGCAGGGCATCCTGGCGTTCGTCGAGGGCGGCCGGTACGCCGTCGAGCAGTCCGTCGGCGGCGACAACTCCTGGAACCGGGGCGTCGACTACGCCCGTCTGCTCGCCGGTTCCGAACACGCGCCCCAGGTCCGCGCCCTGTACCGGGCGGCCGGGCTGGCCCTCGACGCCGACCTGCGGACGCTGACCGAGGGCGCCGACTACGACGCCGATCCCGCCGCGGTCCGTACCGCGCAGCGCACGTCCTCGGCGGGCCAGGGACTCGGGGTGCCCCTGCTCGACGTCCACACCACCGCCGACAACCTCGTCCCGGTGCAGCAGGAGAACCGCTTCGCCGCCCGCGTGCGTGCCGCCGGCGACGGCGCGCTGCTGCGCCAGGCGTACGTCGAGCGCCAGGGCCACTGCACGTTCACCACCGCCGAGACCGTGGCCGCCCTGCACGCCCTCGAACACCGCGTGGACACCGGCCGCTGGGACGACGCCGCGACCCCGGCCGCGCTCCAGAGGTCGGCCACCGCACTGGGCCTGGACGGGGCGGCGTACGTGCCGTACCGCCCGGCACCCCTGACGGTCGGCCGCCCCGACCCGGCACACCCCACCCGCCGCTGACGCCCCGCGGGGCCGCCGCCTGCCGGGTCTAGGAGGCGGCGGACTCGCGCAGGTTCAGGTGGGCGACGACCTGCTTGCCGGTCGCCTGCGCGACGGTGTGCAGCCGGCCGCACAGCCGGTTGACCAGGTGCAGGCCGTGTCCGCCGACCCGGCGGGCGTCGTGGGCGGGCAGTTCGGGTGGTCGGGGGGAGCTGTCGCTCACGGTGATGCGCAGCAGGTCCGCGTCGGGTGACACCTCCAGTGCCAGAGCCGCCGGGCCGGGTGCGTGCCGCAGCGCGTTGGTGACCAGTTCGCTGACGACGAGCTGGGCGTCCTGACTCGGCCGGTCACCTGGGTCGTGGCCGGCCCGGGCCAGCAGCGTGCGCACCGCGGTCCGGGCGTCCGCGACCGATGCGTCCGCCGCGTCCCAGGCGACGCTGTAACGCAGGGGCGCTGCGCGTTCCTGTTCGTCCGATGCCCGGTTCTTCAACGGGGTGACCATAGAACTCTTCCCGTGGGTCGTCCTTGGCGTCCTTGCCTTCCCTGTCTTCTCTTCCTCGCCTCCCGTGTCCCCTCGTCGCGGGCTCTTACCGTCGCTTCAGCTCATTTACCCGAAATCCCCTTGTTCATGGGAGGTGACCGGTGAGGCGGCCGGTGCCGGAGGAACGAGCAGGGCCCTCCCGGATCGTTCCGGGAGGGCCCTGGGCATGGGTGGCGAAGACCTCAGTGCTTGAACGCGTCCTTGGTCTTCTCCTTGGCCTCACGAGCGTCACCCTTGCTCTTCTCCGCCTGTCCCTCGGCGGCCATGCGGTCGTTGCCGACGGCGTTCCCCAGCGTCTCCTTGGTCTTCCCCTCGGCCTGCTCGGTCTTCGCCTTGGCCTTCTCGCCGGCAGTCATGGAACATGCCTCCTTCTGGACATCGGTGCCGCTGTCTCGGTAGAGCCGCGGGTTCCCCGCCTTGCCCGGCGGAAACGGGGCACTCACCGGGAACAGCGAGGTATCTGAAAGGGTGAGGTCATGGATGTCGATCGCAGGAACAACGTCACGGTCGTCGGCAACCCGCAGGGGCCGACGGTGGTGCTCGCGCACGGGTTCGGCTGCGATCAGAACATGTGGCGGCTGACGGTGCCCGCCCTGGCCGAGGACCACCGGGTGGTGCTCTTCGACTACGTGGGCTCGGGCCGTTCCGACCTGACCGCGTTCTCGGCCGACCGCTACTCCTCACTGGACGGCTACGCCCAGGACGTGGCCGAGGTGTGCGCGGCGCTCGACCTGCGCGACGCGGTGTTCGTGGGGCACTCGGTCAGCGCCATGATCGGGGTACTGGCCGCCGGCCTGGTTCCCGAACGCATCGGCGCGCTGGTGATGATCGCCCCGTCGCCGCGGTACATCGACGACGACGGCTACCGGGGCGGCTTCACCGCCGACGACATCGACGAGCTGCTGGCCGCGCTGGAGTCGAACTACCTGGGCTGGTCGACGACGATGGCACCGGTGATCATGGGCAACCCGGAACGCCCCGAGCTGGGCGAGGAGCTGGCCAACAGCTTCTGCGCCACCCACCCGGACATGGCGCGGGTCTTCGCCCGGACCACGTTCCTCTCGGACTCCAGGGACGACCTCAAGACCGTGAGCGTGCCGACGCTGGTGCTGGAGTGCACCCAGGACGCCATCGCGCCCCGCGAGGTGGGCGCCTTCGTCCACCGGTCGATCCCGGGGTCGACGCTGGTCACCCTCGACGCCACCGGGCACTGCCCGCACCTGTCCGCACCGGAGGCCACCAACCAGGCGATCACCGCCTTCCTGGCGGGCCTGCGATGATGTGCCGGACCGGGCAGCAGCCCGAGCCACAGGACGCGGACGGCCAGCAGGCCGCGAACGCGGCGTTCGCCGCCCTGCTGGAGGACAGTGCCGAGGAACTCTACGAGAGCGCCCCGTGCGGATACCTGTCCACGCTGATGGACGGCACCATCGCCAAGATCAACACCACTCTGCTGGGCTGGCTCGGCCTGGAACGGGAGGCGGTGGTGGGCCGGATGCGGTTCACCGACCTGCTGACCGTGGGCGGCAGGCTCTACCACGAGACGCACTTCGCGCCGCTGCTGCGGATGCGGGGCGAGATCGGCGGCATCGCCCTGGAGCTCAGGCGGCCCGGCGGCACGCGGATGCCGGTACTGGTGTCGTCCGCGGTCAAACACGGCGAGGACGGCCGGCCCCAGCTGATCCGTACGACCGTCTTCGACGCCCGGGACCGCCGCGCCTACGAGGAGGAACTCCTGCGCGCCCGCCGGGCGGCGGAGGAGGCCCGTGAGCAGGCCGAGGCCGATCGCGCCCGGCTGCAGGACGCCCTCGCCGTCCTCCAGCAGTCGCTGCTGCCCGACTCGCTGCCCCAGGTGCCCGGCATGGAGGCGGCCGCCCACTACCGCACCGCCTCCCCCGACCGGCTCGGCGGCGACTTCTACGACCTGTTCCCCGTGGACGGCAAACGCTTCGGCTTCTTCCTCGGCGACGTGTGCGGCAAGGGCCCGCAGGCCGCCGCCGTCACCTCGCTGACCCGCTACACGCTGCGCGCGGCCGCCCTGCACGACCCCGACCCGGTCACCGCCCTGACCACCCTCAACAGGGTGCTCCACGAGCGGTACACGGGCGGCGATCCGCGCTACTGCACCACCATATTCGGCATCGCCGAGCCCGATCCCGCGACCGGACAGGCCACCGTCACCCTCGCCTCCGGCGGACACCCCCCGGCCCTCGTCCTGCGGGCGGACGGCACCGCCGACTTCCTGCCCACCCCCGGCGGCCTCCTCGTCGGCATCGTGCCGGCCGCGCACTTCGCCACCGCCACCACCACGCTGCGGCCGGGGGACACCCTCCTCCTGTACAGCGACGGCGTCACCGAGGCCAGGACCGGTGCGGACCGCAGCTCCCTGTACGGCGACGACGCGCTCCGCGCCTTCGCCGCCGACCACGCCGGCCGGCCCCCGCACGCCGTCGTCCAGGCCCTGACCGGCCTGCTGGACGGCTTCGGCGACGGACTCGACGACGACACCGCCCTGCTCGCCCTCGGCGTCCCCACCGCCGCGTCCCTCACGAAGAACACGAAATGAGCCCTCTGCACCTCACCACCCGCGACACCCCGACGGGCCCCGTCCTCGAGGTCCTCGGCGAACTCGACCACACCACCGCCGCCCGACTGAACGACCTGGTCGCCGCCCTCCCCCTGCGACCGGGCCAGGACCTGGTCCTGGACCTGGCCGGGATGGAGTTCTGCGACTCGAGCGGCATCACCGCCCTGATCGCCGCACGCAACCACGCGCACGCCGCCCGGGCCGGCATCGCGCTCGCCGCCGTCCCCGCCCACACCCTGCGCGTGCTCAGGATCGTCGGCCTCGACCAGATCTTCCCCATCCTCCCGGACCGCCCCGCGGCCACCGGGCCCTGAGAACCCCGGGCACGTCAGGCGCGTCAGGACGGTGCGGCGAGGCGATGTTCGGTCCAGATGACCTTGCCCTCGGAGGTGTAGCGGGTCCCCCACCGGTCGGCGAACTGGGCCACCAGGAAGAGGCCGCGGCCGCCCTCCTCCGTGGTGGTGGCCCGGCGCAGGTGCGGGGACACGCTGCTGCCGTCGGAGACCTCGCAGATGAGGCTGCGGTCGTGGATCAGCCGGACCCCGATGGGGCCGGTCGCGTACCGGATGGCGTTGGTGACCAGCTCGCTGAGGGTCAGCTCCAGGGTGAACGCCTCCTCCTCCAGCCCCCAGTCCCGCAGGATCCCGGTGGCGGCCGCACGCACCCCGGCGACCGCCGACGGGTCGGACGGCACCTCCCAGCACACGGTGTGCTCCGCGTCGAGCAGCCGGGTGCGGGCGACGACCAGGGCCACGTCGTCACGCGGCGGTCCGGGCGGCATGGTGTCCATCGCGGCCCGGCACATCTGGTCCGGCGTGCGTCCCGCCGGTTCGACGGCACGGCGGAGGCGTTCGATGCGCTCGTCGATGTCGTGCCGCCGGTCCTCCACCAGACCGTCGGTGTAGAGGACGATGCTGCTGCCCTCGGGCAGGAGCACCTCGGTCTTCTCGTACGGCAGCCCGCCCAGCCCCAACGGCGGGCCGGCCACCGCCCCGGACAGGCGGGCGCGGCCGTCCGGGTGCACGAGGACGGGTTCCAGGTGGCCCGCCCTGGCCATCGTGCACCGGCCGGACACCGGGTCGTAGATCGCGTACAGACAGGTGGCGCCGGTGAGCGTCGGGGTTCCGCCGTCCCCCTCCCGGTCCTGGTCGATGCGGGTGACCAGCTCGTCCAGGTGCCAGAGGAGTTCGTCGGGCGGCAGGTCGAGCGTGGACAGGTTCTGGACGGCGGTACGCAGCTGGCCCATGGTGGCGGCGGCGTGCAGCCCGTGTCCCACGACGTCGCCCACCACGATGGCGACCCGCGCCCCCGGCAGGGGTATGACGTCGAACCAGTCGCCGCCGACACCGCCGAGCCCCGCCTCGGCCGGGACGTAGCGGTGCGCCACGTCGACCGCGTTCTGCTCCGGCAGGGCGTGCGGCAGCAGGCTGCGCTGCAGCGTCACCGCCATGGTGTGCTCCCGCGCGAAGCGGCGGGCGTTGTCGATGCTCACCGCCGCGCGGGCGACCAGCTCCTCCGCGAGGGAGAGGTCCTCGTGGGTGAAGGGCGCCGGCTCCTTGGAACGCCAGAAGGTGACCACGCCGAGGATCACACCGCGGGCCCGCAGCGGAGCGGTGACCATGGAGTGGACGCCGCGGGCCACCAGCCGCCGAGCGCGGTCCGGGTCCTGTCCCTGCCAGCCGGAGAAGGCCGCCAGGTCGGCCTCCAGCGCCATCCGCCCGGAACCGAAGCACGACGCCTGCGGGGTCGCGGGGCCGAAGCGGATGAGCTCACCGGCCGGGTAGAACGGTATGTCCGGCCGGGCACCGCCCAGTGCGACACGGCGCAGCTCCACGGCGTCCAGGGCGGTGGGTTCCTCGCCGCGCAGCACGGCGTCGGCCAGGTCGACGGTGACGTGGTCGGCGAACCCGGACACGGCGAACTCCGCCAGTTCCTCGGCGGTGCGGTGCACGTCGAGGGTGGTGCCGATGCGTATCCCGGCGTCGTACAGCAGTCTGAGCCGTCCCTGGACCAGCTCCACCCGGCCCATCAGGGCGCTGAGTTCGGTCGTGTCCCGCAGCGTGGCGACCCAGCCGCCCGGTTCCGCCGGGGCCGCGGGGCGCTGGCTGACCGCCAGCAGCCGGTCGCCGACCTCGATCACCTCGTCCGTGGTCACCCTGCCGGACAGCAGGAGCTGTTCGGCCCCCGGGTCGAGCCCGAGGTCCGTGACGGACCGGCCGTCCAGGTCGGCCCCGAGCCCGAGCAGGCGCCTCGCCTCGTCGTTGGCCAACAGCAGCCGGCCCTGCGGGTCGACGATGAGGACACCTTCGCGTACCGCGTGCAGCACGGCGTCGTGGTGCTCGTACATGCGCGTCATCTGCACCGGTCCGAGGCCATGGGTCTGGTGGCTCAGGCGCCTGCCGATCAGCGCGCTTCCCCCGGTGGCCGCCGTGAGCACCAGCCCCGCGGCCGTCAGGACGAGCGGCATCTCACGTCCGGCCGCCAGGGTCACCTGATGGACGGTGATGCCCGCGGACACCAGTCCGACGACCTTCCCCCCGGTACCGGTCACCGGAACCACCGTCCGGACGGAGGGGCCCAGCGTCCCGGCGGTGGTCTCGGTGACGATTCCGCCGTGCAGCGCCGGGGCGATGCTGCCGATGAAGTGCTGCCCGATCCGGGCCGGGTCCGGGTGGGTGTAGCGGATGCCGGTGGGGCTCATCACGACGACGAAGTCCACGCCGGAGAGCTTGCGGGTCTCCTCGGCCTGCTGCTGGAGCGCGGCGCCCGGACGGCCGTCCGTCAACGCCCGCCGCACCGAGGGGTCCGAGGCGACGGAGGCCGCCACGGCGAGGGAGCGCTTCTGCGCCTCGTGCTCGGCATCGCTCCGCGACTCCAGCAGGAGCGCGACGACCGCGGCCGCCACGATGACCAGGACGACCACGACCTGCAGACCGAACATCTGGCCGGCGACGCTGCGTATCCCGTGCCGGGACCACAACCGCCGGAGCAGTTGGTGCATACCGCTCATATAACACTAAAGACGTAAGGCGACATCACCCCCTGAACCGCACGGCTTACCCCACGCAAGCGCCGCGTGCCCGTACGGGTGCCGTCGGTGACGGGAGCCGAGGACCGTCAGAGGCCCGTCAGGTTGGCCCGTCCGGGCTCCGGGAGAAGGCCGTGTCACCGGCCGTCGCCACGATCGCGTCCTTGACCAGCAGCACGCGCGGCGGATCGGCCTGCGCCTTGTCCCCGGGGTCGGCCAGCGCCGAGGTGCGCCAGATCTCCGCTCCGGTGCGGCTGTCCAGCGCCAGCAGCCGGCCGAAGCGGTTGGAGAAGTAGACCCGCCCGTACGTCGTCGACACCGCGGGCGCGGACAGGCTCTCCACGTCCGTCACCCGCTGCCAGAGCTGCCTGCCGTCGGCCGCCGACACCGCGGTCACCGACCCGTCGGACCGGACGAAGTAGACGACGCCGTCCACGAGGGTGGCCGCGCCGGCCAGCGGATGCGCCAGCGGTGTCCGCCTGACCTGACCGGTTTCCGGAGCCACCCGCAACAGCGCGTTGTACGGCCGTTCGTACCCGGCTTCGTACACGTCCTTCGCGGTCCCCGGGGCGAGGAACAGGGGTTGCCCGCCGACCGCGCCGAGCGCCTGCGCCTTCTCGGGCAGGGTGGCCGTCTCGCTCAGGCTGCCGGGTCCGAGCCTCATCAGCTCGACGGGGGCCTGACCGGCCTCCGTGCCCTTCGAGCACAGGGCGTAGGGGACGCCGCCCAGCGCCGACGGAGTGCAGTACTCGTCCAGCGAGGGCGCCCGCCACAGTTCCTTGCCGGAAGCACCGTAGGCCACGAACGACGCGTGGTCGGGGGACAGGGTCAGCAGTCCGCCGTCGTACAGGACCGCGTCCTCGGAACGACTGATGTCGCGTTGCCAACGCCGGTGCCCGGTACCGGCGTCGAGGGCCACCACGCGCCTGGTCCGGTCGTCCGGTTCCTCGTACATGTAGACCAGGCCGCCGCGGACGCCGACCGGCTGCGCCCCCTGCGGGCGGGTGCCGCTGCGCCACAGGATGCGGCCCGAGGCCGGGTCGATCCTGGCGGCCGTGAAGCCGGTACCGCCGCAGAACAGGGCGCTTGTGTCGGTGACGCATCCGGGGCTGCCGTAGTCGAGCGGGATGCCCCGCACGTCGTACCGCAACTGCTTCTGCCACGGCCGCCAGCCGTCGGGCAGCGTCGCGGCGCGGGTGGCGGCGGCGGTGGCGGTGCCGGACGGATCCGACCCGAAGGCGGCGACCGCGGCACCGAGCACGGCGACGGCCAGCGTCGCACCGAGGGCGGTGAGCAGCATCCGGGCGCGGCGCCGTCCGCCGGTGCGGGGCACGGTGGTGGCCGCGCCCCCCGCGGCCGGGCGGGCCCGGCGTTTCACGGAGGGGGTCGTCCGGGACCAGGCGGCGTCGGACTCCGGCAGTTCCTGGAGCATGCGGTGCACGTCCGTCAGTTCCGGCCGTGCCGCGGGGTCCTTGTCCAGGCAGCGCTCGACGACACCCAGGAGCGCTTCGGGCACCCCGCCGAGGTCCGGGGTTCCGAACACCACCTGATAGCCGGTGATGTACGGGCTGTCGGCGTCGAACGGTCCCGTGCCGACGGCCGCGAACACCAGCAGCGACCCCAGCGAGAACACGTCCGAGGCCGGGGTGACGTCCCGGGGGGAGGACAGTTGTTCCGGCGACATGAAGGGAGGGGTGCCGATCATCCGCCCGGTCGTGGTGAGGCGCTGGTTGTCGGCGGCCCGCGAGATGCCGAAGTCGATGACGCGCGGACCGTCCCCGGTCATCAGCACGTTGCCCGGCTTGAGGTCCCGGTGCACCAGGCCCGCCCGGTGGATGTCGCGCAGCGCCTCGGTGAGCCCCAGCCCCAGCGCCCGCAGGTCCGGTCCGCGCAGCGGGCCGTCCCGCTCGACGACCTCGGCGAGGTTGAGGCCCGGCACGTAGAGCGTCGCCATCCAGGGCCGGTCGGCGTCCGGGTCGGCGTCCAGGACCGGCGCGGTGAAGGCACCGCTCACTCTGCGCGCCGCCGCGATCTCCTGCCGGAAGCGCGTCCGGAACTCGTCCTCCTGGGCATACGGCTCGTGCACGAGCTTGACCGCGACCTGCCGTCCCGAGGTGGAGACTCCCAGGTAGACGACTCCCATGCCGCCCGCCCCGAGCCGGCCGAGAAGGGTGTACCCGCCTATGGAGCGCGGGTCCCCGCTGCTCAGGGGCGTCATCTCCGCTCGTCCTTCCCAGCGCCTGCCTGCCTCACGGGGATCAGCGTAGGGCCTGCCGCCGCGGGGGCCGACGCGGCGCGGTGTGCGGCACCGTCGCCGGCACCGCACACCGCGTTCTCGATCGTCTGCTCAACGACCGCCGTGGCCTCCGCCGCCACCGCCGTGATCACCGCCGCCACCGCCGTGATCACCGCCGCCACCGCCGTGGTCACCGCCGCCACCGCCGTGGTCACCGCCGTAACCGCCATGGTCACCGCCGTAACCGCCATGGTCACCGCCGTAACCGCCGTGGTCACCGCCGTAGCAGTCGCCGCCCCACCAGTCGTCACAGTCACGGTTGAAGTGGTGGGAATAGGAGGAGTCGTGAACCGGAGCCGCCATCGCGGTCCCGGCCGCGCCGATCGCGGCTCCGCCGGCCAGCAGGGCGCCGGCAGCGGCGGCCGCGAAGAGGCGCTTCGCGCGCTGAGTGTGCATGGCTGGACCTTTCTTGCCTCTTCTCGCGCCACAGGAAGGTGCGAGATGGATGGCCGCGCCTCGTATGAGCCTCGTATGAGGGGAATGCGACGCGGTCCCGGGCGTCGCCGCACGATGAGGGGGGCACGTTCCGGCCTGCGACCGGGGCTCCGTGGAGGGCCCTGCCGGACGGGGCGTACCCCGTTCCGCGGCTTCACCGCTCATAACCAGCCTCGTCCGCGCCCGACGCCCCCGCCAGGGCCGAACGGCTCCGGCTCCCGGGCCGAACGGCCTCGGCCCGCGCCTACGAGGGCGGGGGCCCGCCCCTACGAAAGGGACCTGTGGCCGCTCCAGCCGCTCGCGAGCTGCGTCCGCCCGCCGAACGAGCCCTTCCCGTCCCCGTTGTTGCGCCTCACTCTGCCGCCGGTGTCGCGGGAGACCAGGTCCGGCCGGCCGTCGTCCGCCGCCAGCGGGTGCTCACCGGCGCTCGCCAGCACGGTCCGCTGCACCGAGGGATCGTCGACGTCGGCCGCGAGCAGCCGGGAGCCGGGCGCGCCGGAGGACAACGGCAGCAGCAGCCAGTCGCCGGCCAGGACGGGGTCGCCGTCGAGCAGGCCCGGATCCGCGGGCAGCGTGACGACCTGCTCGGCGGCGGTGAGGTCGGTGCGGGACTTCAGGTGCAGTTCGGCGGTGCCGGACCGGTACCAGCCGACGCGGTCCTCGCTCATCACCCTTCGCTTCACTTGCTGATCAGCTGCCCCTGCGTCACGGGGCAGTGATCTCCTTCAGCTTCCCGGCCTGGATCAGGTCCCCGACGGTGGTGCTCGTGTAGTACTGGGTGCCCAGCCCGGGCTGGGAGAACCAGGGCCTGGCCTGCCCGGCCTCGACGGTGAACGGCGCGAGCACCTCGTAGAGGTGGTAATTGAACTGAGGGTTCGCGGAGTTGTACTCGTCCAGGTTGCTCGGTGGGATCGCGCGCTTGGCGTACGGCGTGCCTTGCGGTGCGAGGAAGTGGCCCGTGTCGCCTCCGCCGAAGAGGTCCACCCGCTGTCCCTGCCGGAGCGTCAGCGACCGTTCCACGGGGCGGCCGTCGCGGAGCACGAACCCGTGGTTGTCCGGGTACCACCAGCCGCCGACCTGCAGCGTCGGCTGGTTCTGCGGATTCGTCTGCCAGTAGCAGCCGAGGAACCAGTACCGCGATGTGGGGCCCGTCGGGCGGTAGTCCCGCAGCAGCCTTCCGATCGGGCCGGTGCTGGGGAGCTTCTCGGGGCCGAGCCGCCAGTCACCGTCGTGGTAGGCCTCCAGCTGCGGGTACGGCGCCGTGGTCCGGGAGGTGTCCCGATGCCCGGTCGGGCAGGAGGCGCCGTTGCGGTTCTGGTTCTCCGCGGCCTGGGCGGTGGCGGGTGAGAGGCCGATCAGCAGGAGCGCCAGCAGCACTCCCTCTGCGATTCTGCGCAGTAGGCGCATCCGATGTCTCCAGCCGTGCGACCCCCCTTGGACGGCGTTCATTTCAGCCGCTCATCCTCACGGGCTTGCGGAGGCCGTCATGGTTGATCACTCGACTGGCGGCGCATGTACGCACGGTCGGCCGAACGGCGGTTCGGTACGAGGCCCCCGACGGCAGGTCGGCCACATGGAGCATGATCGAAATGCGGCCGGCGTCACACGACTCGACGATGTGGCTGTAGGGCGGAGTGCACGAGGTTGCCTGTGCAGCCGAGCACTCCGCTGAGTCATGCGTCGAAGAAAGAGGAAACCATGACGGCAGCGACGGAGACTCCCACTCGCGAGAAGGCCGGAACAGGCCAGGAAGAGTTCGGCGAGGAATCCGCCTTCGGCCCACTTCTGCTGGCGGCGTTGCTCTCCCGGCGTGAGGAGCGCGGCGAGGAACCGATCATCGAGCACCCGCTCCTCCTGGCCGCGCTCGCGCGGCGCCGCGAGGAGGGCGGTGAGGAACCGATCATCGAGCACCCCCTGCTGCTCGCGGCGCTCATGAACCGCCGCCGCGAGGGGCACGGTGAGGAGTCGTTCATCGAGCACCCGCTGCTCCTCGCCGCACTCATGCACCGCCGCCGCGAGGAGCGCGGCGAGTCGCTGATCCAGCACCCCCTCCTCCTCGC
>NZ_JBEYFC010000194.1:0-15045 GCF_040634175.1 Streptomyces sp. NPDC007162 | reverse complement strand
AGAGCTACCTGGCCGGACTTCATCTCCGCGCAGCCACCATCTGGATCGGCAGTCTTCTGCAAACCTGATGATCACAACTAGAGACGTGCCCTAGTGCAGAAAGAAGGCAACCCATGCCTGTCAACACTTCAGAAGTTTCGCCCGTCCCGTCACTTTTCTCCCCCGTCTCCCTCGGGAAGATCGAGCTCGCCAACCGCATCGTCATGGCACCGATGACCCGGGTCCGGTCCGGTTCCTCCGGCGTCCCCGGGGATCTGATGGTCGAGTACTACCGGCAGCGGGCGAGCGTCGGGCTGATCATCGCCGAGGGCACCTACCCCGACCACGCGTCGCAGGGGTATGTCGGTGAGCCGGGCATCGCCACCGACGAGCAGGCGGCCGGCTGGCGGCGGGTGTTCGAGGCGGTGCACGCCGAGGGCGGCCGCATCGTCCTGCAGATCATGCACGCTGGCCGCCAAACCCACCCCGACATCAACGGCGGCCGCCGCATCCTCGCCCCCAGCGCGATCGCCCGCAGCGGCGAGACGTTCACCGAGAAGGGCGAGCAGCCCTATCCCGTACCGGAAGCGATGACCACCGCAGAGATCCGTGCAGCCCTGGAGGACTTCGTCACCGCGGCCCGCCGGGCCATCGAGGCCGGAGCGGACGGCGTGGAAATCCACGGCGCCAACGGCTACCTGCTCCACCAGTTCCTCTCCCCGGCGGCCAACCAGCGCACCGATGAATACGGCGGCTCGCCGCACAACCGCGCCCGCTTCGTCGTCGAGGTCGTCACAGCGGTCGCCCAGGCCGTCGGTGCCGAGCGGGTCGGGCTGCGGATCTCGCCGGAAGTCGAGTTCGGGGACGTCTTCGAGACCGACCGGGACGACGTCCTGGCCACCTACGGCACCCTGCTCGACCAACTGCGCCCACTGGGCCTGGCCTACCTCTCCGTCCTGCACACCGAGCCGGGCGACGACCTGGTGCAGGAACTGCGCCAGCGCTTCGACGGCAAGCTGATCGTCAACAATGGCCCCCTCGGCGGGGGGCAGACCACCCGCGAGCGGGCGCTCCAGCAGATCGAGGCCGGCCACGCCGACGCCGTGGCCGTGGGCCGGGCGCTCATCGCCAACCCCGACCTGGTCGAGCGCTGGCAGGGTGGCCACCCGGAGAACGAGCCGCGGCCGGAACTGTTCTACGGGCTGGACGGCGAGGGCTACACCGACTACCCCTTCCTCGAAGCGGCCTGAGGCCCACACTCACGCCTGTCCATGCGGCAGCCCCACCCAACCCATGGACAGGCGCCCGGCCGGCGACACCGTGCCCGCCCCTGTGAGCCCGCCGATCACACCGCGGCGATCACCGGCTTGAGGACCGTCAGGTCCGTCAGGGCGGTCACGGTCCGCAGGTTCCTGGTCAGCAACCTGCGTTTGTGACCTCGTCGAGCACACCGCTCTCGTGCGTGGCCACCGCGGCGGCCTTCGCCCACAGCTGACGCCTATGACAGGGCGGCACCCGCAAGCTCACCGGGCACCCCCGGTCGGCGCCAGGGCCATGGTCTGCGACAGCCACCAGGACGTGATCAGGAAGTTCTCCAGGGCGGGCAAGCGGCGGCCGGCCGACCCCGCCACGGCGGCGTCCAGCGCCGTGTGCACCGCTGTGGCGTCGATCAGCCCGTGCCCCACCAGCGTGCTCGCGTCGATCAGCTCGTGCAGCTCCTGGTGGTGGGCGCGCAGGCCCGCGTACAGAGCAGCGGCGTGAAGTGGCCTTGCTCTGCCTGCCGGTCAGCCAGCCCGGCAGGTCGGGGCGGGCCATGGCCAGCAGGGGTTTGTAGACACCTGGACGGCCCCGCTCTCCGGCACCGATCCGCAGGCAGGCTGTGACGACCTCGTTGTCCACGTGGCTGTGTCACTCTCAGTCTCAGGGGATGTCGTTCCGAGGTGAAGTTGGGAGTCACCCGCGGCACTTCTTCATGATCAATGTCAATGAGAATCAATGTCAGCAGGACCAGGGGAATGACCAGGTCGTTCCAGATGGCCAGGGTGAGGGTGATGACGAGGGTCGCGGTGGCCGGGCGCAGGACGGGCAGGATGACGTGCCAGTACGTGCGCAGTGGACCGGCCCCGTCGATGGCGGCGGCCTCCTCGAGTTCGACGGGTACGGATCTCAGGAAGCTGGTGAAGAAGAGCACGGCGAAGGGGAGGCTGATCGCGGCCTCCGCGAGGATCACCGAGGCGTAGGAGTCCAGCAGTCCGAGGTCCCGCATGAACATGTACAGCGGAGTGATCATGACGAAGACGGGGACCGTGAGGCCGGCCACGAAGAGCTGGTAGACCGCCCTGGTCCAGCGGCGGGAGATGCGCGACATCGGCCACGCGGCGAGTGATCCGGCCAGGATGACCAGGACGGCGGCGCCGCCGGTGATCAGGACGGTGTTGAAGAGGGTGCGCCCGTAGTTCATGGCCCGCACCGCGGCCACGTAGTTGTGCAGGCTCCAGTGGCTGGGCCAGGACAGCGGGTGGGCGGCGACGTCGGCGTCGGACTGCAGCGAGACCTTCACCATGAGCAGGATCGGGGCGACGACGACCAGGGTGACCAGGAGCAGGCCGACGTGCGAGGCGCCGCTGCGCAGCCTGCGTCGGCGCCGGGGGGCGGCGTCCGACGGGGCGGGGCTGAGGGCTCTTGTGGTGCTGGGGGCGGTGAGAGTCACGCGGCGACCTCCCGGCGGCGCAGGACGGTCGTGAGGAGCACGCCGACGATGACGGTGATGATCAGCAGGAGGACGGCCACCGCGGTGCCGTAGGCGAAGCGGAAGTCCTTGAAGCTGTCCTGGAAGACGACGTAGCTCAGGGTCTGGGTCGAGTTGGCGGGACCGCCGTCGGTCATGATGAAGGGCAGGTCGAACACGCGCAGGGAACCGATCGTCGACAGGGTCATGTTCACGGTGAGGGACGGGGCGAGCAGCGGCCAGTCGATGCGGCGGAACCGGGTCCACCCGCGGGCACCGTCCAGGGCCGCCGCCTCCATCAACTCGGCAGGGATGGAGAGGTAGTTGGAGAGGTAGATGGTGGCGGTGTAGCCGAGGTACATCCACATGTAGGACACGGCGATCGCCATCAACGCGGTGTGGGTGTCGCCGAGCCAGGAGGTCTCCAGACCGTGCAGGCCGAGGGCGTCCATGACGGCGTCGAGCGGGCCGTCGACCGGTGAGTAGATGAACGACCACAGGTAGGAGACGGCGACCAGGGCCATCATCGCGGGCATGAGCAGCCCGGTGCGGGCGATGGTGCGGACGGCGGGTGAGTTGTAGAGCCAGTAGGCGAGGCCCAGACCGAGCGCGTTCTGTACGACGACCACCACGACCGTGTAGACGAGGGTGTTCTCGAGCGCGGCGAGCACCTGCGGGTCCTGGAGGGCCTCGCGGTAGTTGTCCAGGCCGACGAACGAGCCGCCGATGACGCCGTGCGCGTCGGTGAGGCTGAGCAGGACGGACCTGATGGTGGGGTAGATGACGAAGAGGGCGTACAGGGCGGTGGCCGGAAGCATGAGCAGCGCGGCGGATCGGGTGGTGAGTCTCACGGCGACCTCATCGGGGGCGCGGACCGCGGGGCCTGTCGCATGGCAGGCCCCGCACTGGTTCGGGGAGCGGCTGGGGTGTTACTTCTTCGAGGGGGTCTTCGGGATGTCCTTGTCGAGTTGCTTCAGCAGCGCGCCGGTGTCCATGGACGGGTTGTTGAAGAGCGCGTTGAGCTGAGCGGTGAACTTGTCCTCGGCGTTCGGGAAGGTGGGCACCTCGACCTGGGAGGGGCTGGTGTTGTCGGCGGCGAAGGCGGCGGCCACCGGGGCGGACTGGGCGACCTTGGGGCTCGGCACGTCGGTCAGCGTCGTGAAGCAGCTCTCGGCCTTCAGGTAGGCGCTGTCCTGCTTCGGCTGCGACATGAAGTCGACGTAGCTCTCGGCCGCGCTCTTGTGCGAGGTGGCGCCGTTGACCGACCAGCCCGAGCCGATGAAGGTGAAGGTCTTGGGCTTGCTGCCCGCCGGGCCGCCGGGGAAGGGGTTGAGCGTGAAGTCGAACTTGGCGCTCTGCTTGTAGTGACTCATGTCCCAGGCGCCGTCGACGTAGAAGGCCCACTTGCCCGCGGTGAACTGCGAGACGCCCTGGCTGAACGGGTCCAGGCCGTTCATGGTCTTGCCGTCGACGAGGCCGCTGGTCAGCAGCTGCTTGAGGTGGTCGATCACCGGGCTCCAGGTGGCGGCCCAGGTGGAGGTGCCGTTGTCGTAGCCGCTGCCCCAGGACGGGTCGACGAGGTTGGCGGCCAGGGCGAGGGAGACCTGTTCGGCGTCCCAGCCCTTGAGGTTGGGGATCTCCAGGCCGCCGATCTTCTTCGTCTTCAGCGTTTTGAGGTCGCTGATCAGTTCGGGCCAGGTCTGCGGCACCTGCTTGATGCCCGCCTTCTTCAGCAGGTCCAGGTTGGCGTACAGGCCGATCGGGATGTTCTGCTGGACGAAGTCGTACGTCTTGCCGTCGACCTGGGTGTACGGGGCCAGGTTGGGCAGCATCCGCTTGACCCAGGGCTGGTCGCTGAGGTCGGCGAGGAAGCCCTGCTGCTGCCAGGTGGTCAGGCGGCTCTTGTTGACCATGAGGACGTCCGCGGCGGTTCCGGCGGCGAGCCGGGTGTTGTTGTAGGCGTCGTACTCGGTGTTGGCGACGTACTTGTAGTCGACCTTGATGTCGGGGTGTGCCTTTTCGAAGGCCGCGTTGATGGCCGGGATGTCGGCGATCTCGTTGCCACCGCCCTCGAACCCGACCACGGTGAGGATGGTCTTTCCGTCGGCGGTGGTGCCGGAGGAGGAGGACGAGCAGGCGGCCAGGGCGAGGGCGAAGGCCGAGGCGGCCGTCGTTGTGGCCAGTCGGCGAAGGCGGGTTCTCAATGCGGGCTCCTTGGCTGGAGGGCGGGGGGGAGAGGGGTGCTTCGGCGCGGGGGCGCGGATGTGCTGTCGCCGGTCAGGGCTGGTCGAGTTCGTAGGCGGCGGTCCGGGTCTGGATCTTCCGGATGCGTGCGACGTCGAGCTTCGCGGTCCGGTCGAACCGGTAGAGGCCGTTCTGTTCCTGGAAGACGTCGGTGAGCTGCGTGTAGCAGTAACCGAACATCAGGGGGTCGTCGATCAGGGCGCCCACCAGGCCGGCGAAGCGCTCGTACCAGGCCTCCTCGCTCGCGGGCGTGCTGCCGTAGCCCCACGAGCCGGTGTCGGGCAGCCCCGCCTGGTCGGTCGGCCAGTGGATGCCGCCGAACTCGCTGCAGAAGTAGGGCTGTCCGGCGTAGGGCAGGGACCAGGCGCTGCCGTCCGGTGCCGCGTTGACGAACGGCTTGCCGTCGGCGAGGCCCGCCATGTCCCGGGCGAAGCGTGCGGGATCCTGCTCGTAGTTGTGGGAGTCGTAGATGTCGGTCTCGGGCACGCGGTGGGAGTATCCCGAGCTGTCGATCACCGGCCGGGTCCGGTCGGCGGCCTTGGTGGCGAGGAACATGCCGCGGGTGACGTCGTCGAGGACGGTGAGCCGGTCGGTGATCTCCTGGAAGGTCTCGTTGAGGGGGCACCAGCCGATGATCGAGGGGTGCGAGTAGTCCCGCTGGAGGACTTCGAGCCACTGGGTGATGAACGAGGCGGTCGGAGCCTGGCGTTCGGGCCGTGCTCCGACCCTGGCGCCCCAGTCGCCGAACTCCCCCCACACGAGGTAGCCGAGACGGTCGGCGTGGTGCAGGAACCGCTCCTCGAAGACCTTCTGGTGCAGGCGCGCGCCGTTGAATCCGGCGGCCATCGACAGTTCGATGTCGCGTACGAGGGACTCGTCGTCCGGCGCCGTCATCAGGCCGCCGGGGTACCAGCCCTGGTCCAGGACAAGACGCTGGAAGACGCGCCGCCCGTTGAGCAGGACGGCGTGGCCGTCGATCGTCACGGACCGCAAGCCCGCGTAGCTCTCGGCCGAGTCGACCAGTTCACCCTCGGACGTGCGTATTTCGAGGGTGAGTGTGTACAGGTGCGGGTCGTCCGGCTGCCAGAGCCGGCGGCGGTCGGCGGGGATGTCCAGGACGAGGTGTGCCGTGCGGTCCGCGTCGAGCGGAGCCGTCGCTTCCACGATCGTCGCGTCGGCGTCGCCGAGGATGGCGCGGCAGTGGTGGCCGGGGGCGTTGGCGGAGACCGGGAGGTCCAGAAGGAACCGGCCGCCGGCCGTGTCCGGGGTGATCCGCGGCCGGAGCAGGTGGACCTGGGGGACGGGCTCCAGCCAGACGGTCTGCCAGATGCCCGTGGTCCGGGAATAGAACGCCTCGTAGGTCTCGTACCGGTTGGACTGCTTGCCACGGGCCTGGATGGCGGCTCGGCTGTCCCGCGCCCGCACCACGAGGTCCGGGGTGGTGCCCGGGGCGGCGAACTCGGTGATGTCGAGGGTGAAGCCGCTGAAGCCGCCCCGGTGGCGGCCCACCTCGTGCCCGTCGACCCACACCGTGGTGTCGTGGTCGACGGCCTGGAAGTGCAGCAGAATCCGCTGGCCGGTCCACTCGTGCGGGATTCGAAGAGTCCGCCGGTACCAGACGGCCTCCAGGAAATCCTGGCAGCCGACGCCCGACAGGGGTGCCTCGGGTGCGAAGGGAACCGTGATGGCGGAGGCGAGCTCCCGGTGCGGCAGGCCGCGCTCCAGACCGGTGTCGGCCTGGTCGATCTCGAACTGCCAGGTGCCGTTGAGGCAGAGCCAGTCCTGGCGCACGAACTGCGGTCGGGGGTACTCCGGCCGGGGCGGGGTCGCGGGGGCGGCCGCGGCGGGACCGCGCTCCTCCCGGGGACCGGGACCGCGTCCCTCCAGGGGTCCGCCGCTTTGCATCGATGCAAAATCGTTCACGCCACGGAGTATCAGACCATTCTTTGCAACGATGCAATCCGCCGTTCATAACGAAACGGCATCAAGGGTCACATGGGTCGGCGGACCGCGTCTCCGGCCGTGCTCTCCCGGACCACCAGCTGATGGGAAGCGGTGATCTCCACCGGCACGTCGTGCGCGTCGGACTCGATCCTGGCCAGGATGCCCTCCACGGCGGCACGGGCCAACTGCTTCTTGTCGGGGGCGATAGTGGTCAGGGTGGGGCTGCTGTAGCGGCCGTCCTCGATGTCGTCGAAGCCGGCCAGCGCCAGGTCCTCAGGGATGCGCAACCCCCGGGAGAAGGCCACGCGCATGGCGCCCAGGGCCAGCAGATCGCTGAAGCAGAACACCGCGTCCGGCGGGTCGGGATGGTCCAGGAGCCGGGCCATCGCCTCGGCTCCGTGCCGGCGTTCGTAGTGCGGAGTGGGCACCATGAGCGACTCGTCCACGGGGAGACCGGCCTGCGCGAACGCCTCCTGGTAACCGCGGGTACGCAGGACGGCGGTGCCGTCCGTGGGGTCCTGCTGGACGCCGATGGCGGCGATTCTCCGGCGCCCCAGGCCGATGAGATGGGCTGTCATCTCCCGTGCGGCGGTGACGTTGTCGATGGCGACGTGGTCGGCGCTGGAGTCGAAGATCTTCTCGCCGAGCAGGAGGATGGGCGCCGAGTCGTGCCGGGATTCGAGATCGGCGGCGGTCAGGGCGAGCGGGCTGGCGATCACGCCGTCGAAACTGACCGCGCGCGACGCCTCCATGATCAGTTCCCGCTCCCGTTCGACGTCGCCGTCGGTCTGGTCGATGAGGACGGCGTATCCGCGGGCGCGCGCCTCGCCGATGATCAGACGTACCAGCTCGGCGAAGTAGGGCACGTCGAGTGCCGGCACCACCAGCGCGATGATGCGCGTACGTCCCTGTTTCAGGTTGCGGGCCATCAGGTTGGGCCGGTATCCGAGCGCGTCGATCGCCGCCTGGACCCGCGCCTTGGTGGCGTCGGCCACCCGGGCGTAGCCGTTGACCACATTGGACACCGTGCGAATCGAGACGCCGGCACTCTCGGCGACGTCTCGGAGCGTGGGGGCCGTCATGACGTGTTGACCTCTCTGGCCGAGCGGTGCGCGGTGGGGATGCCGCGACACGGACACCGCCGTGCCGGTACCGCAGCGGTGCCACTGCGGTGTCGCCACTGCGGTTCACGACGCGGACGGTGCCGTGCACGGTGCATACAGTCTAGGTGCTTGCATCGATGCAAAAACCTGCTACCGAAGCATTGCGAAGGGCCGCCACGCGGCTCCATACTCCCCGACTGCGGGCATTTCCATCGTTGCAAAAGGTGCCCGCCGCACCTGCCGTCTCCGCACGGACGGGCCGCGTCCCCATCCGTCACCGCCCAAGGGAGCCGCCATGGCCATCTCGCCAGCGCACGATCGTCGCAGACGTCGTGCGCGCCTCCTGCTCAGCCTGCTCGCCTCGGTCCTCCTCTGTCTGCTCGCCCTGCCGACCAACGCCTTCGCCAACACCCCGGGCAACGTCCTGTACAGCCCCGCCTCCAGTACGGAGGGCATGGCCTACACCCGCATGATCCGCCTGCAGAACAGCGGATCGGCCAACGGAACACTGCTCGCGAGTTTCGAGCACTGGAGCACCGACGGCAGCTCCAGCTCGTATGTGATCCGCCGCAGCACCGACGACGGTGCCTCGTGGTCCACCCTGTCGACGACCGTCGGCGACACCTTCTCCTACCAGCCCTTCCTCTTCGAATATCCGCGGACCCTCGGGGCCTACCCGGCCGGAACCCTGCTGCTGGTGGGCGCCACACTGCCGGCCGACCGGTCCGGCGTGACGTTCCGCGAATGGCGCAGCACCGACCACGGCGCCACCTGGACCTACGTGGGGGCCCCGCAGACCTCGCACGGAGCCGACGGCAGCGGAATCTGGGAACCCTTCATCGGCCTGGACTCGGCGGGCAAGATGCTCATGTACTTCTCCGACGAGCGCCAGAACACCACCTACAGTCAGTTCCTCGGGCACATCGTCTCCACCGACGGCGGCGACACCTGGAGCGCCAACCCCGACGGCAGCACACGTGTGGCTCCCGGTGAGGTCAAGGACGTCGCCAGCACCGTACAGGCCGACCGGCCCGGCATGATCACCATGGCTCGCGTACCGTCCACCGGCACCTACGTGGCGAGCTACGAGGTGTGCGGTCCGCAGAACTGCCTGGTGCACACCAAGACGTCGTCCGACGGCGACACCTGGGGCAGCGGCCCCTCCGACCTGGGCACCGTCCCGAAGACCGACGACGGCAGAGAGCTTTTCAGCACCCCCGTCATCGCCTGGAGCCCGGCCGGCGGGCCCAAGGGCGAGCTGATGCTCTCCAGCCACACCGAGTCACGCCTGGCCGGCGGGGCCCCCGAGAACCAGCAGGTGGTCCTTCTCAACACCGCGGGCGGCAGCGGGTCCTGGTCCTGGATGCCCTCCCCCATCGCGGTGCCCACCGGCGGAAACTCGTCCAGTTGCGGCATGAACTACAGCCCTGAACTGCTGCCCTCGGCCGACGGCAGGAGCGTGCGCTACAGCGCGGCGGGCGCCGCCGGTCCGTACAACTGCGAAGAGCTCACCGGCTCGGGCAACGCCGGCGTCCTGCCCTACACCGCCGACTTCTCCTCCAACGACGGTGGTTGGACGCGGTACGGCGGCACCTGGTCGGCTTCCGGCGGGACCTACTCCGAGTCCGCCGCGGGCACCGGAGGCAACAAGGCCGTCACCGGCTCCACCGGCTGGACCGACTACACCCTCGAGGGCGACGTCCGCCTCGGTGGTACGGGCGGCAACGGCAACGCCGGCTTCCTGGTCCGCGCCACCGATCCGACCACCGGAGCGGACAACGTCGACGGCTACTACGTGGGCGTCACCGGTTCCAACCTCGTGATCGGGCGCGAGAACTACGGCTGGACCCAGTTGGGCAGCACGCCGATACCCGGCGGTCTGTCTGCCGGCAGCTGGTACCACCTGACCGTCCAGGTCAGCGGCTGCGACATCTCCGTCCAGGGAGCGCCGTCCGGTTCCTGGAGCAGCCCCGCCTACCTCAGCCTGAGTGACTGCTCCTTCTCCCACGGCTCCGTCGGGGTCCGCGACTACGCCACCACCGCGTCCTGGCGCAACACCACCGTCCGCACGGCGGGCGCGGTCACGGGTCCGGGCACCACCGGCAAGTGCCTCGATGTCGACACCAACACCAACACCAACCAGAACGCGGCCCAGCTCTGGGACTGCGACCAGGCCACCGGACAGCGGTGGACAGCCGCCGCCGACGGCACCCTGCGCGCCTTCGGCAAGTGCCTCGACATCGACAAGAACGCGACCGCCGACTTCAGCAAGGTCCAGCTCTACGACTGCAACGGCGCGGGCGGCCAGCAGTGGGTCTCCCGAGCTGACGGCAGCCTGTACAACCCCCAGTCCGGACGTTGCCTGGACGACCCCCAGGGAAACACGGCGAACGGAACACAACTGCAGATCTACGACTGCAACGGGCTGTCCACCCAGGTGTGGCACCTGCCCTGACCGCGTCGCGAGGATGAGCGCAGGGGCGGGCCCCGCATGCCCGCCCCTCTCGGATGGCCATGACCGACACCGGCGCACCGCCGATGCCGTCGTACAGCCCGACACCACCGGTGAAGAAGTCCCGCGCCAGCCTGGTCATCGCGGCTTCAGCCGCCGCCGTCATTGTGGCGGTCGTCGGCACCGGCATGGTCGTAGTGCACTCCGGCCACGGCAGCAAGCAGGCCGCAGCCGCCAATCCGACGGGCGGCGCTACGGAGGCGGCCGCCACGGAGACACCGACCCCCACGCCGTTGTACGACGAGGTGACCGCCGACAGTTTCACCGTCGAGCTGAGAACCACGAAGCGGCAGTGTTTCGGGACGGCTGGCTGCAATGTGACGGTCGAGCCGACCCTCACCTACCTGGGGGACAGCGAGAGTATCGACCCGGACGCCGTCTACGAGATCACTGACGAGGTCCCACGGCGACGAGTCCGGCCCGGTCATCGAGACAGCTGAACCGATGGCGTACGGGGGCGTTCGCGTCTGGAGTGACCTGCGGTTTCCCCCTGATCGTTTAGGCGATGCTCAGTAGGTCGGCACTCGTGCCCCGGACCCTCTCTGACCTGGTAGTTCCGGGGTCGTAGCCCTGCTCCATACCGTGCCCCGGCAGGATTCGAACCCGCGACACTCGTTCAGGCGTTGGATCGAATCCTTGCCGGGTGCTGCCGTACGGTGCTGTTTCCCGAGGTCAGCACCGTACGGAATGCCACTCGTATCGCTCACGCGCGCTGCCGACTGCCGAGCAGCACCAGTCAGACCTGGCCGAGGTCGATCTCCACCGGGAATGGGGCCGCTACCTTGAGGACGCCGGTGAACACGTCTCCGTCCCGGTAGGTCTTCGTCGCGGGGTCGAGGACGTAGGTGTACACGAGGGGGACGCCTGTCGCGGCCTGTTCGATCCGCCAGTAGAAGCCGATGCCCGCCTTGGCGTACTGGTCGACCTTCACGATCCGGTCGGTGGTCTCCGATCCCGGCGACACCACCTCGGCGACCAGCAGGACGTGTTCGGGGCGGGTGGGGGTGATGTCGATCGTGTCTGCGCGATAGACGACGACGTCCGGGCGGCGATTGGTGAGCGGGAGGTCCTGGAGCCGGACGTCGAAGTCCGTGTCGGCGTTCCACTCCGGGCCCGCGGCGGCGTCCAGGTTGTTCGCCAGAATCCGCGCCAGCCGGTTGTGCCGCTTGGACGCGCTCGGACTCACGACGACCATCCCGTCCACGATCTCGATACCCGCGCACTGCTCCTCGGACCAGGACTCGTACTCCTCCGCCGTGATCTGCTCATGCATCCACGCCGGGGCCACCATCTCGGCCGTCACGAAGCACCTCCCGGACACTGTGCTGCGGGCCCGATCCCGCTGGATTCAGCGTACTGTCCGCGATCCGTCCGGCACGCCGATCTCCTTCCCGCACCCTCTCCGTCGGCCGGCATCCCACTGGTGAGCCCACGACGTCGTGATCGCTGGCCTCCCTCTGGGAGAGGCTGAACTCTGGACCTGCGCAGACCCGCCCGTCACAGAGCCAGCAGTACACCGCTGGTCACCCCAAACGGCCCCGGACAAGAAGCCCGAGGCCGAAGAGAGCGCCTCCCTGGGGAGAAATCCCAGGTCAGCAACGAACTACATGGTGCCCGCGGACCCGGAGCCCGAGATCCGGCGGCCGACTGACCGCGTTGGGCGCGACCGTTCAGGCCAGGCATACGGACAACGCCATGCTGGCCGACCCCGAGGACAACGGGTTCTGCCTGTCCGCGACAGACCACAAAGGGGGGGACTGGTCACGCCCGCAGCCCGTCCACCGCCGTGTCGATCGCAGCCAGCGCCGCGCTCTGATCGAGACCCGCCCTCGATACGAGCGACAGGCCCTGGACGATGTAGAGCAGGAGCTGTGCCTGGGCCTCGGGGGAGGAGCTGGCCGTGACCTCGCCGGCGGTCTGGGCGCGGCGGAGTGCGTCGGTGACGATCTCGACGAAGCGGCGGTACGAGCGGGTCACGACCTCCGTGGCCTCGCTGTCCTGGGGGACGAGTTCGGCGGTGGTGTTGCCGACCAGGCAGCCCTGCGGCACGCCCGTGTCGGAGATCAGTTCGTCCAGCCGCGTCGGGTGGGTCAGGATCTCGCGCAGGGCCGGCAGGAGCGGGGCGGTGTCGAGCGCGGCGGTCAGGTGCCGCTCGTACACCTCCCAGTAGAGCCTGACGGCGTCCAGGTAGAAGCGGCGCTTGTCACCGAACGCTCCGTAAAGGCTGCCGCGCTCGACGGCCAGCGCGTCGACCAGGTCCTGGACCGACGTCGCCCCGTATCCCCGGGACCAGAACAGTTTGAGTGCGCGCTCCAGCGTCTGATTCTTGTCGAACTCGCGGGGGCGTCCGGTTCGTGCCACGCGAGCAAGAGTACGACTTCTTGACTCCACGTTCAAGAAGTCGTAGCTTCTGCCCGTTACTTCTTGAACGGATGCACAGAAGTCGCTCGGCCAACGGCCGGCGTGAAGGGCGAAGAGATGGAATTCGCAGGCAAGACGGCACTCGTCACCGGGTCCGGCGCGATCGGCGGCCTGGGGCACGCGACGGCCAAGGTGCTGGCCGCGGGCGGGGCCGATCTGATCCTCACCGGCAGCGACGCCGAGCGCGGTGCCCAGGTGGTGGCGGACGTACGCGCGGCCGGCGGCGGCGCCGTGGCCGGAACCGTGCGGTTCGTCGTCGCCGACCTGTCCGACCCGGCGGCTGTGCGGCAACTGGCCGACAGCGCCGGAACCGTCGACGTACTGATCAACAACGCAAGTGTGATGACGTTCGCCCCGACCTCCGGGCAGGACCTCGCGGGCTATGACGCCGCCTTCGCCGTCAACGTGCGCGCACCGTTCCTGCTCACCGCGCTGTTCGCGGAGAAGATGGCCGCGGGCGGCGGCGGCAGCATCGTCAACATCAGCTCCACCGCGGCCGGCCTCGGCATGCCGGGCATGGCCGTCTACGGCGCCACCAAGGCGGCGCTCGAATCGCTGACCCGCACCTGGGCGGCGGAGTTCGCCGAGTCGAACGTGCGGGTCAACGCCGTGGCCCCGGGACCCATGCGCACAACCGACCCGCAGCGATTCTTCTGGGCCGGTGGACGGTGTGTCAGGTGGCGATGGTGGCGACGGGTTCGAGGCCGTAGGTTCGGGCGTAGCCGTTCTCGATGCCGACGAGGAGGTCGATGACCTCGAAGTAGCGGTCCCAGAACGGGGTTTCGCGCAGTGCGTCGACGAGGAGCAGAGAAGTCGGCCCAGGGAAGCGTCACCAGAGCGCGCAACCGCAACCGCAACTGCGGCTGCGGCACCTGGCTCGTCCACCTGAGTGCGGACCGGGCCTGGTCGAGTCTGAAGCGCGCGGCGCCTGCCACCGGTCCCCCGCAAACATCCGCGCCTCCGGCTGCCCGTTCTGCCGGATCATCCACGACGGCGCCCCGGCGACGATCGTCCGGGAGCGGGCCGACGCCCTCGTGATCAGACCCCGCAGCGGCGGCTGCACCGACGGCCACCTCCTGGTCTTGCCGCTTGGCCACGTCGCGGATTTCACGACCGACGATACGCACGCCGATGTGCTTTCCCCATAGCCATCTCCGCAGATCGGGCCGGTCGTACGCCTTGTCCGCATGGAGCCGCTGGGGCTTGATGTACCGGCCGGTCGTGTTGCGTTTGGTGGCCCTCGACCTTGGGCTTCAGTCCCTCGCTGTCGTGGACGTTGGCGGCCGAGACGCCGACAAGGAGGGGTCGGCCGTTCGCGTCCGACAGGATGTGCATCTTGGAGCCCGGCTTACCCCGGTCCACGGGACTCGGACCTGTGTGGTCACCCCCCTTTTTTTTGCGCGGACGTGTGCGGTGTCCAGGACGACGCGGGTCACATCGACGAGGCAGGCGTCGTCCAGGCGATGCAGCACGGCCTGGTGCAGGCGGCCCCAGACGCCGGCTCTGGACCAGATCAGAAACCTGCGGTGAGCGGTCGACTTGGATATGCCGAAGCACGGCGGCAGCGCCAGGAACAGGCGTTACTCGTAACATTGCGAGACTACTTTCAATTCGAGACCAGTCCAGGCTTTACTCGAGAGGAGAAATCGTGTCCGACCGTAGGAGCCACGTCACCTTTCAGCACGGGCAGGAGTTCCTAGCCGCGATCTCCGAGCGCTGGAACTACCAGATCCTGCGGGAGGTGTTCTTCGGCGTCGGCCGGTTCGGTGAACTCAAGCGGGCCCTGGGTATCTCGGCGAACATCCTCACCGCCCGGCTGAACGGCCTGACCGACCTGGGCCTGCTCACCAAGCGTGCCTACCGTCTGGACAAGCCGTGGTACGAGTACGAACTCACCGACAGCGCCCGCGAACTCGTAGTCCCTGCCATCGCGGCCATCACACGCTGGGCCGAGACCTACGCAACCGACGGTGACGTCACGCGGCACCTGTTGATGCACACGGTATGCGGGAACCCGACCAGCCCCTATCTCGCGTGCAGCAGCTGCCACCAGCCGGTCGAGGCCTCGACCCTGCGGCCGATGCCTGCCGAGGAAGGAGACGTCGAACAGGGGT
>NZ_JBEYFC010000193.1:0-15047 GCF_040634175.1 Streptomyces sp. NPDC007162 | reverse complement strand
GTCACCGAGCACGGCGGGGCCTCCCATCTGCATGTGCGTGCAGTCGACCGGCAGGACCTCGAGCGACCCCCCGACCAGCGGGCGCCACAGGCCGAGCGCCGTCCCGGGCGAGCGGTCCCGCGAGGTGAACATCACGGTGTTCCCGCCGAACCGGCGAGGCCTGTGCCCGCCGGCGACCAGCGCGTTGTTGGTGATGACCCGGGCCAGCGCGGCGATCCGCTGCTCGTCGAAGGAGGCCAGCATTCCCTGCTGCGCGCGGGTGATCTCCACGAACCGCGGATACGTCAGCGACTCGCCCGCCCACAGGGCGGGGTCGTAGCCGAAGAATTCCAGGAGCAGCCCGAGGACGTCCCGGCCGGCGACCGAACCCGCCGCGGTCTCGGCCGAGACCGCGGCGCCGCCCACGTCCGCGTCCGTGGGGTAGGCGTCCAGGATCGCCAGCGTCTCCACCGACTCGCCGCTCTCCTCCAGTTGCACCGCCATCTCGTGGGCGACCGCTCCCCCGAAGGACCAGCCGAGAAGGTGGTAGGGGCCCGTGGGCTGGACGGACCTGACATGGTCCAGGTAGTCCGCCGCCATCTCCTCCATGGACGCCGGCAGAGCTTCGGTGCCGTCCAGGCCGCGGGCCTGCAGGCCGTACACCGGCCGGTCGGCGCCGACCGGTGCGGTGAGTCCCGCGTAGCCCCAGGAGAAGCCCGCCGCCGGGTGCACGCAGAACAGGGGTGCCTCGGCGCCCGACTCCCGCAGCGGCAACAGGACCCCGATGTCGCTTTCCGACCTCTCCTGGATGCCTCCCCACCTGTTGCTCGCGGTGTCGTCGGCCGCCTCGGGCGCACCCTCGCCGGCCTCCGGCTTCTGCGCACCGTTCGTCCGGCGCGCGACCCGCGCCAGTGCACCGGCTGTCTTGTGCTCGACGATGTCCTGCACCGTGAGGACGAGACCCGCCCGACGCAGTCGGCTCAGCAGCCGAATCGACAGGATGCTGTCGCCGCCGAGGTCGAAGAAGCTGACGTCCTTCGCGACTTCGGGGAGCTGGAGCACCTCGCGGAACACCTCCGCCACGCACTCCTCCCGCGCTGCGAAATCCTCCCGCGCTCCGTGCTCCTCCCGCGCTCCGTCCGCTGTCGGCAGGTCGGCCTCCAACGGCCGTACACCTGTCGGCGGCCTGTCGCGGTCGAGCTTGCCGCTGCCCGTACGCGGCAGCGCGGCGGCGGCCTTCAGCTCGGCCGGGACCAGATGTGCCGGCAGCCGCGCGGCCGCCCAGTCCCGCAGCGCACGGCGGCCGGGGACGCGGGCTCCCTCCGCGGGCACCAGGTAGGCCACCAGCCGGGGGGTGCCGCTCGTCCCCTCCCGGACACAGGCCATGACCTCGGTGACGGCGGGGTGCCTCGCGATCACCGCCTCCACCTCGCCGAGTTCGATGCGGAAACCGTTGACCTTGACCTGGGCGTCCGCGCGGCCGAGGAAGTCCAGTTGCCCGTCGGGACGCCGGCGGACCAGATCACCGGTCCGGTACATCCGCTCGCCGGGCGGCCCGGAGGGGTCGGCCACGAAACGCTCCGCGGTCAGCCCGCGCCGACGCAGATATCCGCGGGCAAGGCAGTCCCCCGCCAGGTACAACTCGCCCTGGCGGTCCGCCTCCACCTGGCGAAGTGAGCTGTCGAGCACGTAGGCGCGTACGTGGGGCAACGGCAGTCCGATGGGGGGTGCGCCCTCCGGCGCCGGACCGTCGCCCGCCGTGGCGGGGGCATGGACGGTGGCCGCGGTGGCATGGACGGTCGCTTCGGTGGGCCCGTACAGGTTGAGCACCCTGGTGTCGGGCATGGTCTCCCGGATCTGTGCGGCGAGGGTCGCGGAGAGTGCCTCGCCGGTCATGCAGAGCGTCGTGGCCGACACCTCGAGCCCGCCGGTCCCGATCAGCTTGGAGAACACCGAAGGGACGGCGCACAGCGCACCGCCCGACCAGCGCGGCGGGTCGCCGTCGAGCAGCGACAGGAGACTGTCGACCACCTCGACGGAACCGCCCGCCGCCAGCGCCGGGAAGATCTCGGCCACCGACACGTCGAAGCTGAAGGAGCTCGCCGCCAGGACGTGTGCCAACGACTCGGCGCCGAACTCGGCGGTCGCCCAGTCCACCAGCGCGACCACACCGCGGTGCGGCACCACCACCCCCTTGGGTGTACCGGTGGAACCGGAGGTGTGGATGACGTACGCGGGATGCGAGGGCAGCAGCGGCTCGGGGCGGTCGGCATCGGACGGCGCCGTGGACGAGCAGCGCGCCAGCTCCGCCACCACCGCGGGGTCGTCGAGCCCGATGGTCGTGGTCGACCGGCTCACGACCTCCGCGCCGTACGAGTGGGTCGCGGTGTCGGTCAGCACACAGACGGGCGCCGCGTCCTCGACCATGAAGCGGAGTCGCTCGGCCGGGTAACCGGCGTCGAGCGGCAGGTACGCGGCACCGGTCTTGAGCACCGCGAGTATCGCCACCAGTGTTCCGGCGCGCCGAGAGAGCAGCAGTCCGACGACCGACTCCGGCCCGGCACCGCGGTCGAGCAGGAGCCGGGCCAGCCGGTTGGCACGCTCGTGGAGTTCCGCGTGGGTGAGCCTGCCGTCGGCACCGAAGACGGCAACCGCGTCCGGGTGTCTCCGGGCGGCTCTCTCCAGGACGTCGGTGAGCGTTCGGCGGGATGTTCCAAAGGCCGTGCCGTTCGTCCGGGAGCGAACGGCCGGCCGCTCGTCCGCCGCCGGCAGGCCGAGGGTGCCCAGCGGGTGTCCCGGGCCGGCCACGGCCGAGGCCAGCAGACGCCCGAACTGCTCGGCGTGCGCGTCGAGTTCGGCGGCCGAGTAGCGGTCCGCGGCGCCGCTGAAGACGACTCGCGGCCGCCGGCTCACGGGGTCGTCGTCGAGTACGACGCGTATGTCCTGGACGGGGTCCGGCACCAGGTCGTGGACCACCACGGACAGTTCACCGAACCGTACCCGGGGCCCGGGGGCGCGCATGTCGGCGATCGGCCCGTACAGCCGGGGCCGGTCGTCCGGCGCCCCGGCCGCACGACACACCTCCCGGTGGCCCAGCCGCTGGTGCCTGACCGTCTCGCGCGCCTGGCGGGCGACGTCCTGGACGAGCTCGGCGAAGGTGGCGGCGGGCCGCACCGTCAGCCGCAGCGGCACGATGTAGTCGCTCGCGTCGGGAACACGTCTGCTCACCCGGCTCGGCCGGCCGTCCAGCGGCATGCCGATCACCACGTCCGTGGCGCCGCTCAGCCGGTGGGTGTAGGCCGCCACGGCGGCGCACAGCACCGCCCGCGCCGGCACACCGGCGTGACGCGCGGTGGCACGCAGGAGTTCGGTGTCGGTGGTGCCGAGCGTCACGGGGCGGGAGTTCACCGGTGCCCGCAACCGGTCGGCGTCCGGGGCGGCACCGGACGCGAAGGTCACCGGCTCGGGCAGGTCGGCGAACCGCCGACGCCAATGGGCTCGGTCCGCTTCCTGCGCGGGGGATCCGGCGTACCCGGCCGCTGCCGAGGCCCGCTGGGCCCGGGTGGCCAGGGCACCGTCGGCGGCCGGGCGGCCCTCGGTGAGCGCCGTGTACACCTCGGAGACCCGACGGGTGATCAGCGCACAGCCGAAGCGGTCGACAACGGCCCGGGGATGCCGGTGGAACCAGTGGTGGTGGTCCGGGCCGAGCCGCAGCAACGCCTGGTCGGACCACGCCTGTCCGGTCTCCTCGCCGTCCCCTGGGAGCTCCGCTCCCCGCTCGAGCGCCCTGCGTGTCCATTCCGCGGCCGCGGCTCGCGGGTCCGCCTCCGTGCCCACGTCGACCACGGGCAGTGGCAGGCTGTCCGAGGTCTCCGGGACGGGTGGTCCGCCGGGCGCCTCACCGGCGGGGCGCACCCGCCGTCCGGCGGTCTCGGCCACGACCTGGGCGACCGCCTCGCCCAGTGTGGTGAGGTCGAGCTCGCCGTGGATCTCCACGAGCTGGGCGGTGTGGCCCCGGCGGTCAGCCATGGTCGGTTCCTCCGCGCGCGCCGAGGTGCTGTGACGGGTACTGGTAGAAGCCGCTGCCGGACTTGCGTCCCACGTTGCCTTCGGCGACGAGGCGGGCCAGCAGTGGGCAGGGCCGGAAGCGGTCCTCGCCGGTGTGCCGACGCAGCACCTCCAGCGAGTCGGCGATGGTGTCGAGACCGATGAGGTCGGCCGTGCGCAACGGCCCCATGGGGTGACCGAAGCAGTCCTGGAAGATGCGGTCCACGGACTCGGCGTCGGCGGTTCCCTCACCCAGCACTGCGGCCGCCTCGTTCAGGGTCAGCATCAGTACCCGGTTCGTGACGAAGCCGGGGGCGTCGCGCACCACCAGGGCGTGTTTTCCGACACGGGCGAGGAACGCCTCCGTGCGCTCCAGGGTGAGAGCGCTGGTCTCCGGCGCGCAGATCACCTCCACCGCGTCCTTGAGCGGCGCGGGGTTCATGAAGTGGGTGCCGATGACCCGGTCGGCGCGGGCGGTGAAGGACCCGAGGCGGCTGACCGGGATGCACGAGGTGTTGGACGCGAAGATCGTCCCTGTCCCGCAGATCCGGTCCAGCTCGCGGAGGATCCCCTCCTTGACGTCCTCGTCCTCCCGGGCGCACTCCACCACCAGGACGGCCGACGCCAGATCGGCGAGCTCGGCCGACCAGGTCACGAGGGACTCGGCCCGGGACGCGTGCGCACCCGCCTGCGCCTGCCGGGCTCTCCGGCGCACCAGCGTGGCCGTCCTGATCCCCGCGCGGAGCCGATCCGGCCCCGTGGCCAGCGCCCGGGGAGCGTTGTCGACGACGACCACGGGGTGGCCGGCCTCGGCGAAGCACTGCGCCACGCCGATCCCCATCGTGCCCGCGCCGACGATGCCCACCAGGGATTCGGCCGGAACGGTCTCCACGGCCTGCGCCGCCTGTCGAACGTCTGTCTGATCGCCCACTGTTGCAGATCTCCTTCGTCGGCCGAGCCGCGTCAGTCGGTGTGCGCGGGCCGCGCCGCGGCCGGCTTCGCAGGTGTGCTTGCGCTGGTCGTCGGCCGGAGGGGCCACAGGCTGGACAGCGGTGCATCGGGGGCACCGGTGGCCGCCCGCAGCATCCTGAGCAGTCCCTCGACGAGAGCCTGGGCCGTCGACCGGTCGAACAGCTCGGTGCGGTAGTCCAACGAGACGGACAGCTCGTCCCGGCGCGGCCCTTCGACGACGGACCAGGACAGGTCCAGCTCGCTGTGGCTGGGCGGCAGTGTGAGCCGTCCCGCGTCCGTGCCGGGCCACCGCAGGGGGGCCGCCTCCACTCCGGCCGCCGAGCCGAGTGTCACCGGCCATGCCTGGTAGGAGTACGCCACGTCGAACAGCGGTGCCCTGCCCGGCTCGGCGGGCAGTCCGGCCGCGCGCACGATGTCGGCGAGCGGCACGTCCCCGTGCTGTTCGGCGTCGGTGACGGCGCGCCGCACCCGTTCGGTGAGCTGCTCGAAGGACGGGTCGTCGGCCAGGTCCAGACGCAGCGGCAGGGTCCGTGCGAAGGAGCCCACCCGCGTGCCGGCCGCCGCGAGGGGAAACCCCGTGCCGGTCAGCCCGATGAGCGCCTCGTCCGCCTCCGCTTGCCGGGCGAGCAGGGCGGTGAGGGCCGCCAGCACGCTCTCCCTGGGCCCCGAACGCCCCACCGCGTGGGCGAGGTCGTCCGGAATCCTGGACCCCACGGTGGCGGTGGCGCGGGTGCCGTGGGCAGGCCGGGCCCGGTCCGGCGGCGGCGCGCCGTCGGCAAGTCCCGTCAGCGTCCGCCTCCAGTAGGAAAGCCGGTCCTCCCTGCGGGGGCCCGTCCAGGGCTCGGTGTGTTCGCCGGGAGGAGTGGGGAGCTCGGGCAGCTCGGCCCGGCGTTCGTCCAGGCGGGCGCCGTACAGGGCGAGCAGGTCCCGGAAGAACACCTCCGGCCGGCCACCGTCGTAGGCGTGCTGATGGGTGGTCACCAGCAGGACATGCTGTGCCGGGCCCGTCGTCGCGAGGAGTGCGTGCAGCCGGCGACCCGATGCCGGATCGAGTACGAGTGCGGCCTCGGCCTGCGCGATCTCTCCGGCGGTGACCAGGGGCTCGCTCTCCCCGGACACGTCGGCGGTGGTGAAGAAGCCGTCGCCGAGCAGCGAGCCGTGCTCCGCGGCCTCGATGGTCCCGGCACGCAACACCTCGTGCCGTTCCGCCAGTTCCTCCAGCGCCGTGCGCAGCGCGGCGGGCCGCACCTCGCCACGCAGCTCGAGGCAGCTGACGACGGGGGTGGCCACCGGGTCCACCGTGGCGGGCGGCGTGTCCGGCCGGTCCGCGACCGGTCCGGTCGCCGTGGGAGGACCCGCGGGGAGGTCGCCGTAGCGCGTGTCCTCGTCGTCCGCGACGGCGTTCAGCAGCTCCAGGAACGCTTCGGACATGGCGGAGATCGTGCCGGCGTCGAAGAGCTGCGTCGCGTACTCCATCATGACCACGATGTCGTCCTCGTCCGCCAGCTCGCCGACGACCATCGAGAGGTCGAACTTGGCGGTGCCGGGGGGCAGTCCGGGGAAATGCGGGATGATCTCCGGGTCGTGCGCCGGTCCGGTGCGGATCTCGCCGAAGGCCGCGGCCGGTGGCAGCGTCTGGTGCACGTACATCACGTCGAAGAGCGGGTTGCGGCTGGGATCGCGGTCGACCTCGACCTCGCGTACGACCTTGTCGAACGGAATCTCCTGGTGGTCGAGGGCGCCGAGGACCACTGCGCGCACCTGCCGCAGCAGCTCGCGAAAGCTCGGGTCACCCGAAAGGTCCGAGCGCAGCGCGACGGTGTTGTTGAAGAAGCCCAGCAGACCCCACAGTTCGGGCCGACTGCGCCCGATGGTCGAGGTGCCGACGACGATGTCCCGCTGGCCCGACCAGCGCGCGAGCAGCACTGTGAGCGCGGTGAGGAGCACCATGAACAGGGTGGCCGTCTCCTTGGCGCCCACCTCGCGCAGCCGCTGCACCACCGCGCCGGGGACGACGAACCCATGGGTCGCGCCCGCGAAGTCCATCCGGTCGGGGCGCGGCCGGTCGGTGGGCAGCTCCAGTGCGGGCGGGTCGCTGAGCCGTTCGCGCCAGTAGCTCAGTTCACCGTCGAGCCGGCCGTCGGCCACCAGCCGACGCTGCCAGCGTGCGTAGTCCGCGTACTGCACCGGCAGCGGCTCGAGGTCGGGGGCGCGGTTCTCCAGGCGGGCCGTGTAGAACTCCAGCAGCTCCTGCTTCTGGATCTGCGGGGCCCAGCCGTCGTTCACCGCATGGTGCATGCACCAGCAGACGATGTGGTCGTCGTCACCGATCCGCACCACGGTCACCCGCACCAGCGGATCGTGGGCGATGTCGAAGACGCAGCGCATGGCGGAGGTGACGACCGCACCCGCCGCGGTCTTGGGGTCTTCCTCCCCCGAGACGTCCACGTAGGTGAAAAAGTCACCCAGTTCGGGCCGGATCTCCAGCCCGGGGCTGCCGTCGATCTCGACGAGATTGGAGCGCAGCGCCTCGTGGCGCCGTGCCAGGTCCTCCCAGGCGAGCCTGAACTTCTCGACGTCCAGGGGGCCGCGGTACCGGGAGGCGCCGGGGAGGTTGTAGAGGGTGGTCGTCGGATCGAGCTGGTGGTGGAACCAGATGCGCTCCTGCCCGTACGACAGCACCGGCTCACCGCCCGGGAGGATCGGCGGCAGGTCGGCGTCGGGCACGCCGGGGGCGACCGGGGCCGTCGGTGCGGCCGCAGCTCTGGGCGACGAAGGCGCGGGAGTGTACGGCGCCCTGTCGTGAATGGCAGCCGCGAGCGCGCTGACGACGGGGTGGTCGTAGATGTCCGCCATCCTGAGGCGGACGCCCTGCTGCTCTCGGATCAGCGCCAGGAGCTGGAGAGCGATCACGGAGTTGCCACCGATGGAGAAGTAGTCGGCGTCGGCCGGTACCTCGTCCGCGTGCAGCAGTTCGACGAGGGTGCGCCGCAGCCAGTCCAGCACGCTCCCGGATGCCTCGGTCCCCTGCCCGACGGGGTCTGCGACCGGCTCCACGGCGGCCGGAACCGGAACCGGAGCGGGAGCCGGAACCGGAGCGGGAGCCGGAGCCGGGGCACCGGGCGGGCGGAGTACTTCGCCGAAGGACAGCACCTCACCCAGTGGCCTGGCCCAGCAGCGAACGCCGGTGACCGGAGGTCCCGGCAGCGGAACCCGGCCTGCCGACGGGTGAGCCCGCAGCGCCGGCCAGTCCAGCGGGACACCCGCCTCGTACAACCTGCCCAGTAACTCGAGGACGGCGGCGTCGGCGTCGCCGGTGCCGGACCGCAGGCGGAGCACGCGGGCTTCCGCGCGGTCGCGGAGGTGGGCCGTCAGCCGATCACTGATCTCGCCACGGGACGCCAGCTCCACGAAGACCACCGGGCCGTTGGAGAGCTGCTCGTCCGCCGCCGCGTGGAGCCGCTCCACCCGCAGCGGGTCGCCCGCCACCGCGGCGTCCTGCCCGCTGCGTGCCCGGCGCAGCGCGGCGGTGTCCTCGGCGCTGAGATCCCCCCGCAGGTACCGGGCGGTGTAGCGGGAGATCCCCGAACTCATCAGCCCGTCCGGCGAGACGCCGGCCCGGAGCAGCCGCTGGTACGTCGCGAGCTGTCCGCCGACCGTCGCGGCGCAGTCCGCCGGTGCGGGCAACTCCTCCGGCAGCTGATCGCTTGGCACGTCGCAGGTGGCGTCCGCGGAGAGCAGGAAGACCACACGAGGTGCGGCCGTGGCGCCGAGGGCAGCCGTCTCGGGCGCTCCGGGCGAGTCGAGCCGACGCCAGGTGACCTCGGCGGCCAGGCGTGCCGCGAGCTCGGAGGTGTCCCTGGCGACCACGGACGCACGGTAGGTGCCGTGGTCCCTGCCCTCGTTCAGCGTGCGCGCGACGTCGGCCAGCGGGTGATCGGTGTCGCGCAGTTCGAGCGAGAGCCGCTCGCACTGGGAGAGCAGGTCCGCCCGGCTGCGGGCGGACACCGCGACCAGCTGCGCGACGCCGACGGCCGGACCCGCCGAGGCCGTCACCGGGGGCTGCTCCACCACGCAGTGCGCGTTGACGCCACCCAGGCTGAACGAGCTCACGCCCGCCCGGCGTGTCTCGTCGTCCCACTGCCGGAGCGAGGTGACGACCTCCAGGCGGCCGCCTTCGAGGTCGACCTCGTCGGCGGCCTCCTGGAAGTGCAGCGAGGGATACAGCTCACCGTGGCACACGCTGAGTACCGCCTTGACCAGCCCCGCGATACCCGCCGCGTGGTCCAGGTGCCCGATGTTCGTCTTGACCGAGCCCACGGCGACCGTACGGTCGCCGTCGGGACGGGCGAGCGCCAGTCCCTCGGCCTCGACCGCGTCGCCGAGCCGGGTGCCCGAACCGTGCGTCTCGATGTATCCGGCGGTCGACGGGTCCAGCGAGGCACTGTGCCACGCCTTGGTGATGACGTGCGCCTGCGAGCGGGCACTCGGGGTGCTGATGGTGGCCGAGTGCCGGCCGTTGTGCACCACGGCGCTGCCGCGGATCACGGCATGGACGAACGCACCCTCCGCCAGGGCGCGTTCGAGCGTGGTGAGGAACACCACCGCGCCGCCCTCGCCCCAGCCCGCACCGTCCGCGGCACGGTCGAACGCACGGGACCGGCCGGAAGGCGAGGCGATGGCGGGGAAGTCGGCCGTCGCAGCCGTCGGCGGCACGATGTGGCGCAGGCTCACGCCGCCCACGACGGCATGGTCCGCGTCGCCGTCGCCGAGTTCACGGCATGCCTGGTGGACGGCGACGAGTGAGCCGTTGCAGCCGGTGTCCACGCCGTAGCAGGGGCCGGTGAAACCGAAGAAGTGGGAGATCCTGGCGGGCAGGGCGCAGGGGATGTTCCCGTTCATGCCGAGCGTGCCGGGCTCACGCACCAGGGATGCGTAACCGTTGTTCGGCGAGCTGAAGATCACGGCTGTCCGGCTGTCCCGGAGCCCGGCCGGGGCGTATCCGGCGTTCTCCAGCGCCTCCTGAGTGAGCTGGAGTGCCAGCCTGTGCTGCGGATCGGTCACCTCCGCCTCGCGCCGGGACATCCCGAAGCGCTCGTGGTCGAAGAGGTCGATCCGGTCGAGGTAGCCCTGCTCCGGGTAGTCGTGTCGCGGATCGAGCCCTGTGCTCCGGATCCGTTCCGGAGGGATCGGGCGCACCGAGTCCTTCCCCGCCCGCAGGTTCGCCCGGAAGGCAGCGAGAGAATCCGCCTGCGGGAATCTCGTGGCGATGCCGATCACCGCGACGGCCGGCCTGCCGTGGGTCACGCCCGTGCCGCTCATGTCACCTCTCCGTTCACGCGTGTCAGAGCTCGTAAGTGGCCGGTGGAGCGTGTTCCTCGCCTTGCGCGCCCTCGCCCAGGCGGTCGGCGACCCGCTGGGCCTGGGCGGCGATGGTGGCGTGGTCGAACAGCTCGCCCACCCGCAGCGCGCCGGGCCATCGCTGGTCCAGCCTGTCGTGCAGGTCGATGACCTTGAGCGAACTGCCGCCCACGGCGAAGAAGTTGTCGTCCGGTTGCGAGCGGGAGTGTCCGAGGACCTCGGCCCAGATCCGGCCGACGGCGAGCCGGTGCCCGCTCCAGTCCCCGCCCCCGGCGCCCGAGGGGACCTGTTGCTCTGTCGGGATCAGCGTGCGGAGCGCGACCCGGTCCACCTTGGTGCTGCGGTCGAGCGGCATGTGGTCGACCGGTATGAACAGGGTCGGTACGGCCTGCTCCGTCAGTCGGCCTCGACAGTGTTCGCGCAGCCTCGAAGTGTCCGCCGGACCGCTGCCGGGTGCCGGTAGTACGAAGGCGACCACCTGCGGCTCGTCCCGCCCGGCACGTTCGCAGAGCACCACGGCCTGTTCCACACCCGGATGGCGTTCCAGCACGCTTTCGATCTCGCCCAGTTCGATCCGGGTACCGCGGATCTTGACCTGGTCGTCCGTTCTGCCGTGGTACTGGAGCGCGCCCCGTTCGTCGACGGCGGCGATGTCTCCGGTGCGGTAGAGGCGCCCGCCCGGCCGACCGTACGGGTTCGCGACGAATCGCTCGGCCGTGCGGGCCGGCTGGTTGGCGTAGCCGAGGGCCACGAGGAGGCCGCCGACGTAGAGTTCGCCCCGCTCCCCGGCCGGGACTTCACGCAACCGCTCGTCCAGTACCAGGGTCTGCGCTCCCGGCCAGGGCCGCCCGATGGGGATGCGGCCCAGGGCCGGGTCCGGATCGGTCTCCACCGTGCAGGCGATGGTCGTCTCGGTGGGCCCGTACTCGTTGACGATCCGGGCCCGTGGCAGTCGCTCGTGGTGCGCGCGCACCAACTGGGGGGTGCACGCCTCACCCCCCACCACGACCAGTCTCAGGGTGTCGGGCAGGCCGCCGGGATCCTGGAGCACCGCGCGGTAGTACGAGGGAATGTTGAACAGGTGTGTCACACGGTGTTCCCTGGCCAGCCGGGCGACCTCCGCCACCTGCACGAGCTGTCGGGGATCGGGGAGCACCAGGGTGTGACCGCCGGTGAGCGACCAGAACAAGCCGCCGAGGATGCCGTCGAAGGACAGTCTCAACGCGATCAGCGAGACGGCGGGCCCGGTCCCGTACACCGGTCCCCGGCCGCTGATGGACACCGCGAGCTGGCCCCGGCCGACCATCACGCCCTTGGGCACGCCGGTGGTTCCCGAGGTGTAGGCGACGTAGGCGGGGTGCTGCTCGGGAACCACCGGCGGGTACGGGTCGGTGAGCAGTTCCCGGCCCGCCTGGACGAGCCGGGGCACGGGCAGGTCCGCCGCGTCCACGACCGTCGGCGGGACGGGCATCGCCGAGAGTGCCGAGTCCGGCACGGCGTCGCCGCCCTCGCTCAGCACCACCGCGCAGTCGACGTCCCGGCACAGCGCCTCGAACCTTCCGACGGGCAGGTCCGGTTCCAGGACCGCCCAGGTGGCACCGGTGCGCAGCGCGGCGAGCATGGCGACCACGGACAGAGCGCTCTGCTGCACCCGGACACAGACGACCCGCCCCGGCCGCAACCCGTGCCGCCACAGCAGCCGCGCGAGGCCGGCCGAAGCGTCATCGAGCTCACGGTACGTCAGCGAGACCTCGCCGACGACGAGCGCGACCGCCTCGGGCACCCTGGCCACCTGGGTGCGGAAGGCGGCCCACACCGGCCGTGTGGCCGTGGTCCTCACGGGATCGAAGTCGTCGGTGCCACCGGGGTGCCCGGTCATCGCAGCCTCGTTTCCTCCGGCGTTCATGCCGCACCGTCGATCACGCGCGTGTGGCCGGGAGCCTGCGGCAGCGGGCGCTCCGGATCCACGCTGAGCACGAGGCGGTCTTCGTCACCGGCCGTCGCCTCGTAGCCGGCGAACCGCATCATGACCAGCATGTTGCGGTTGACCTCGGTCGGGATGAAGTGCGCGACGGGACGCCGGCCGGCCGCCAGGTCCCGCCGGATCAGATGGTGGAGCAGCACACTCCCCGCACCGCGCGAAGCGACTCGGCAGGACATCAGCATCAGCCGCAGGACCGCGTCCCGCCGCACGAGTTCGGTGACGGCCAGGCCGATGATCCCGTAGTCACCGAAGCGGTCGCGGAGCGTGGCCAGCAGCACCCGGTGGTCCGGTGCGGAGCTCAGCCGGCGCAGTTCGTCGATGCCGTAGGTCAGCCCGGTGCTGTTGAGCTGGTGTGTGCGAACGGTCAGCTCGCTGGCCCGGGACAGCTCTGCCTCGGTGGCCGGGTGCAGCTCCATGACCAGGTCGAGCGATTCGAGGAAGGCCTGGCGCCCTTCGGTGAACTCCTGCTCGGCCTCCTGGCGTTGCCACTCGGCCTGGTAGAGCCGGCGGCGTCCGGCGGCCTCCGGGGTGATGTGCTCGGGCCGGAACTCCTGGTACCCGGGGAGCTGTTCGACCTCCGCTGCCCGGTAACAGCGGACCATGGGAAGTTCACCGGCGACCTCCGCCCGCTCCGCGGGGTCGTTGTCGACGAACGCGACAGTGTCCAGACCGATGTTGAGCGCCTTCGCGATGCGGCGCACCGCGGCGGACTTGGCTCCCCAGCCCACCTCTGTCACACAGAACCAGTCGGCCAGCCGGAGCTGCGACAGATGGCGTTGCGTGACGCTGCGTTCGCCTCGGCCGGCGGCGGCATGCAGGATGCCGCGCCGGTCCAGCTCGGCCAGCGTCTCCAGCGCCGAGGGAAAGGGAGCGGGATCGTCGCCCTCCAGCACCACCCCGTCCCACAAGGTGTCGTCCAGGTCCCACACCAGGCACTTCACGGTGGGCGCGCCCACCGCCGCCGTCACGGCGCCTCTCCGGAAAGTCGGGGCCCGACGGGCCGGTCCGTGCCGCGCGCCGCGTCACCGAAGCGCCGTAACAACCGTTCGGCTATGTGCAGTTCCGACACCTGCTGGGCTCCTTCGATGATCTCCATGACCTTGGCGTCCCGGAAGTGACGGCCCGCCCTGCTGTCGGGCGAGCAGCCGGCCGAGCCGAGCACCTGGACGGCGTCACGGCTGCCCGCCGCCGCCGCGGAAGCCGCCGCGTACTTGGCCATGACCGTCTCCCCCACGCCGTGCCCCGGGCCCGGGGCCCGTGCCTCCGCGGCCCTGCGGGCCAGCTCCCGGGCTCCGGCGGCCTCCACCGCAGTCCTGGCCAGCAGTGACCGGACCAACTGGTGGTCCCCCAGAGGGATGTCGCCCTGCCGGCGGACCGCGGCATGGGCGGCGGCGTCCTCCAGGCACGCCTCCGACATGCCCACGCATCCCCAGGCGACGGTGAACCGGCCGTGGTCGAGCGCGGTGCCGACGACATGGGAGAGACCCAGGCCGGGAGGGGCGACGAGCTGAGACCGTGGCACCCGCACGCCGTCGAAAGCCAGATGGGCGATCCGGGCGCCCCGCATGCCGAGCTGGCCGTGCACCGGTTCCCGCTGCACACCGGCGCGGTCCGCGTCCACGAGCACGGCGGCCGGCTGCCCCTCGTACGTGCCGAGGACGAGGAACACATCGGCGACCGCACCGAAGGTGACCCACCTCTTGCGGCCGCTCACGACCAGTTCCTGGTGGCCCGACCGGCCTGACGCCTCGATACGGGTCTCCACCGACCCCAGCGCGCTGCCGGCGCCCTGCTCGGTCGCCGCGAAACCGGCGGTCAGCTCGCCACCGGCCAGTCGGGGCAGCCAGTCGGCCCGCTGCGCCGCGGTGCCCCAGCGCAGCAGAGCCGCCGAGACCATGCCCTGCACGGTCAGCAGCCCGCGCAGGGCGCTGCACTCGCCACCGATCCGTGCGGTGATCTCCCCGAGCGTGAGCGGACGGAGGCCTGCGCCCCCGTACCGCTCGGGCAGGTCCGCCGCGAGCAGCCCCGACGCGGCGAACTCCTTGCGCACCGAATCGGGCAGTCCGCCCTCCTGGTCCCAACGAGCGGCGTGGACATGCGCGTCGGCCGCGACATCGGCCGCGACCCGTAACAGGTCCACGGGTTCCACGGGCGGCCGGTTTGCTGCCGCGGCGTCGGGGCCGCTTTCAGAAGCCCTCGACATGTGTCTCTCCCCACGCGGGCGCTCCGGTCTTGCGCAGGACGAACTCCGTGATGCGGTTGGCGGTCCTGAAGCTGTCCAGATCCAGATCCTCGACCTCGACGGCGAGGCCGAAGCGGCTCTCGACGAAGGTCACCAGCTCCAGTGCGAACAGTGAGTCGGCGAGGCCCTGTGCGAAGTAGTCGTCGTCCGGCTCGACCTGCCGGCGAAGGGCTGCACTGAGAAAGCCGGTGATCTGCGAGGTGATGTCGTTCATGCCGTGCCCTCCTGTGAACCTGTCTCGACCAGCAGCAGACTCCAGGCGGCCACCGGGCTCACGTTGATCAGGACCGCGAGGTCACCGGGGGCCAGCTCCTTGCGGTCGAGTGCTGTGCGGAGATTGAGGAAGACGTCGTTGGGACCGAGGTGTCCGTACTGCCGGAGGTTCTCCCGGCACGCCGGCATCGAGAACTCGGTGCCGTGGAAGCCCCTGACGGCGACGGTCTCGCCCGGCCCGGCGGCCTT
>NZ_JBEYFC010000192.1:0-15086 GCF_040634175.1 Streptomyces sp. NPDC007162 | reverse complement strand
TGGTGCCGTCGTTGAGGGACGTCCAGTCGGTGGCGTGGCCGACGACGCGCCCGCCGCCCCGCAAGCCGCGCGCGCCGCGCAGCCGTTGCCCGCCGAGGCGGCGGCGACGGCCGCGCCGGTGGACCCGGACTCGACGCAGGGCCGGGCGTTCAGCGTGCGGACGCTGGGACAGGGTGTGCCGTTCTCGCGCCAGGCCGCGCAGGTGCAGCAGCCGACGGCGACCCCGCCGCCGCACCAGCCCGGCGGCAACGGACGGCGCCGCAAGCTGGGCACGCGTCCGGACCCGGCCCCCGGTGCCGAGCAGTCGCGGCCCGAGCAGTCGGCGCGCCCGCACCCGCCGGCCGAGCAGCCGGTGACCGCTCCGCCGGTGACCGCCCAGCCGCTGCCGCAGCCGTCGCTGGCCGGACAGTCCCGGCTGGTGGGTGCCACCGACGGCGCCGGACGGTCGTACGCCATAGGCGCGCCCGACGTGAACGCGGCCGAGGGCCCCGAACCGCTGGACGGCCCCGGTGGCGCGGTCGAGGTCGCGGACCCGCCGCGTCCGCAGCCGATGGACGACGAACTGCCTCCGGAGCCGCTGGACAACCCGCGTCGGCTGCTGGTCTGGCCGGCGCCGGACGTCACCACCCAGCAGGCGCTGAGCGACCGCGGCTACCGGCCGGTGATCGTGAACTCCCGGGACGAGGTCGACGCGCAGATCGCCGCGTTCCCGGCGGCGCTGTTCGTGGACCCGCTGACCGGGCCGATCACGCGCACCGCGCTGCAGTCGCTGCGGCAGGCGGCGGTGGCCGCCGAGGTGCCGGTGATGGTCACGGCCGGGCTGGGACAGGCGACGCGCGAGGCCGCGTACGGTGCCGATCCCGCCGTACTCCTGAAGGCGCTCGCGCCCCGGGACAGCGAGCAGCATCCGCCGCGGGTGCTGCTGATCGAGGAGCACGCGGAGATCGCGCTCGCGCTGACGTCGACGCTGGAGCGGCGCGGCATGCAGGTGGCGCGGGCGGCCAGCGACGCGGACGCGGTGACGCTGGCGGGGCAGTTGCGGCCGAACCTGGTGGTGATGGACCTGATGCAGGTGCACCGCCGCCAGGCCGGGATCATCGACTGGCTGCGCGCGAACGGGCAGCTGAACCGGACGCCACTGGTCGTCTACACCGCGGCGGTCGACCAGGCGGACCTGCCTCGGCTGGCGTCGGGCGAGACCGTGCTGTTCCTGGCGGAGCGGTCGACGAGCACCGAGGTGCAGAGCCGGATCGTTGATCTGCTGGCCAGGATCGGTACGAACTGAGAGAGCGCCTTCGGGCAACTGCCGACTGCGGCCGCGCGTTGTTCGCGGCCGGTCGCGCCCGCGCGGCGGCAGCCGCACATGGACTGCCGCCCCGCGTCCCTTCGGGGGCGCTTCAGTGCGGGTCGCTCACAGGCTGGTGACGTCCAGGTCTCCCTCGGCGTACCGCCTGCGCAGCACCTTCTTGTCGAACTTGCCCACGCTCGTCTTCGGCACCGCCTCGATCACGGTCCACCGCTCCGGCAGCTGCCACTTGGCGATCTTCCCCTCCTCGGCGAGGAAGGTGCGCAGGGTCTCGAAGGTGGCGGCCGAGCCTTCCCGCAGGACGACCGTGGCCAGCGGGCGCTCGCCCCACTTGTCGTCGGGGACGGCGACCACGGCCGCCTCGGCGACGTCCGGGTGGGACATCAGCGCGTTCTCCAGCTCGACCGAGGAGATCCACTCGCCGCCGGACTTGATGACGTCCTTGGCGCGGTCGGTGAGGGTGAGGAAGCCGTCGGGGGAGATGGTGCCGACGTCACCGGTCTTCAGCCAGCCGTCCTCGCTGAACTTGTCGGCGGGGCGCAGCGGGTCGCCGTCGGGGCCGTTGTAGTAGGCGCCCGCGATCCAGGGGCCGCGCACCTCCAGCTCACCCGCCGACTCGCCGTCCCAGGGCAGGCGTTCGCCGGCCGGCCCGCTGAGCCGGGCCTCGACGGACGTGGGGAAGCGGCCCTGCGTGAGGCGGTACGCGAACTCCTCGTCGGTGCCGACCACATGGGCCGGCGGCCGGGCGATCGTGCCGAGCGGGGAGGTCTCGGTCATGCCCCAGGCGTGGCAGACCCGCATGCCCAGGTTGTCGAAGGCCGTCATGAGGGACGGCGGACAGGCCGCGCCTCCGATGGTGACCTGGGTGAGGGAGGAGACGTCCCGCGGGTTGGCGGTGAGTTCGCCGAGCAGTCCCTGCCAGATGGTGGGGACGGCGGCCGCGTGCGACGGACGCTCCTTCTCGATCATCTCGGCGAGCGGGGCCGGCTGCAGGAACCGGTCCGGCATGAGCAGGTTGACGCCGGTCATGAAGGTGGCGTGCGGCAGGCCCCAGGCGTTGACGTGGAACTGCGGTACGACGACCAGCGAGGTGTCCTGGTCGGTCAGGCCCATCGACTGGGCCATGTTGACCTGCATGGAGTGCAGGTAGATCGAACGGTGGCTGTACACCACGCCCTTGGGGTCGCCGGTGGTGCCCGAGGTGTAGCACATGGCGGCGGCCCGGCGTTCGTCCAGCTCCGGCCAGTCGTACGTGGTCGGCTTTTCTGCGATCAGGTCCTCGTACTCGTGTACGGCCGCGGTCGCGCCCGCCAGCGGGGAACGGTCGCCCGGGCCGGACACGACGATGTGCCGTACCGTCGGCAGCTTGGACAGCAGCGGGGCGATCATCGGGATGAGCGAGCCGTTGACGATGACGACCCGGTCGGCGGCGTGGTTGACGATCCAGACCAGTTGCTCGGCGGGCAGCCGCAGGTTGAGCGTGTGCAGGACCGCGCCCATGGACGGGATCGCGAAGTACGCCTCGGTGTGTTCCGCGTTGTTCCACATGAGCGTGGCGACCCGGTCGTCGTCCCGGACACCCAGGTCGTCGTGGAGGGAGTGGGCCAGCCGGGCTGCGCGGGCACCGATCTCGGCGAAGCTGCGGCGGTGCGGTTCGGCCTCACCCGTCCAGGTGGTCACCTGTGATGCACCGTGGATCGTCGACCCGTGGGTCAGGATCCTGGAGATCAGCAGCGGTACGTCCTGCATGGTGCTCAGCACGGCGTCCTCCCGGGGGCGACATTGCCTACTCGGTGGTAAAGGGGCTGCGCTGATTCTGCTCACATACCGTTTGGTATGTCACTAGGGGAAGGGCAACAAAGCCCGGCCGGCGGCCGCCCGCGGCCGGTTACCGGGCGACGACCAGCTCCGGATCCTCGCGCAGCTTGCCGAGCGCACGCGACACCGCCGACTTGACCGTACCCACCGACACCCCGAGCACCTCGGCCGTCTGCACCTCGCTCAGGTCCTCGTAGTACCGCAGCACGACCATCGCCCGCTGCCGCGCGGGCAGCTTCATGATCGCCCGCCACATGGCGTCGCGCAGCGCCTGCCGCTCGGCCGGGTCGTCCTCCCCGGGCACCGGCTCCGGCTCGGGCAGCTCGTCGCACACGAACTCGTCGACCCGGCGCTTGCGCCACTGCGAGGTCCGGGTGTTCAGCAGGGCCCTGCGCACATAGCCGTCGAGCGCCCGGTGGTCCTCGATCCGCTCCCAGGCCACGTACGTCTTGGCGAGGGCGGTCTGGAGGAGGTCCTCGGCGTCGCTCGGGTTCCCGGTCAACGACCGGGCGGTGCGCAGCAGAACCGGCTGGCGGGCCCTGACGTACGACGCGAACGACGGATACGGCCGCTGGTACGGGCTGGTCTGCCTCGCCGAGACAGCGGCGTCCGAAGCGCTGGTGCAGACGGGTGTGGTCATGGCTCCACGCTATGAGTGAGCGGTGCTCCGGCGTATCGGCCGCAGGTCCCGAAGGCGACTCCCCCTCAGGTTGTAGGGGTGGGGCTGCCTACACCTCCTGAAGGTGGAGTACGGGCGCGGCACTCCTGCGGGTTCACCCCTGCGGGCACACCACGGCCTAGCCGCCGGGCTCACCCGTCCGAGGTCAGCACCAGGCCGGACGTCGGCACCCCCGTACCGGCCGTGACCAGGACCCGGTCCGCCCCCGGTATCGGGTTCGCGGCCGTGCCGCGCAGCTGGCGCACCCCCTCGGCCACCCCGTTCATCCCGTGCAGGTACGCCTCCCCGAGCTGGCCCCCGTGGGTGTTCAGCGGCAGCCGCTCCCCCGCCACGAAGTCCGCCCCCTCCCCGCGTTCGCAGAACCCGAACTCCTCCAGCTGCATCAGCACGAACGGGGTGAAGTGGTCGTACAGGATGCCCACGTCGATGTCGGCCGGGGCCAGCCCCGAGGTGCGCCACAGCTGCCGGGCCACCACACCCATCTCCGGCAGCCCGGTCAGGTCGTCCCGGTAGAAGCTGGTCATCTGCTCCTGGGCCCGGCCCGCCCCCTGCGCGGCCGCCGCGATCACGGCCGGCCGCTGCGGCAGGTCGCGCGCCCGCTCCACCGAGGTGACGACGAGGGCCTGGCCGCCGTCCGTCTCCTGGCAGCAGTCCAGCAGCCGTAACGGCTCGACGATCCAGCGCGAGGCCGCGTGCTCGGCGAGCGTGATGGGACGGCCGTGGAAGTACGCGGCCGGGTTGGTCGCCGCGTACCTGCGGTCCAGCACGGCCACGTGTCCGAACGCCTCCGGGGTCAGCCCGTACGTGTGCAGGTAGCGCTGCGCCGCCATCGCCACCCAGGACGCCGGGGTGAGCAGTCCGAACGGCAGCGCCCAGCCGAGCGCCGCCCCCTCCGCCGACGGCTCCCGGTGCTGCACCCCCGAACCGAAGCGGCGGCCCGACCTCTCGTTGAAGGCGCGGTAGCAGACCACCACCTCGGCGACCCCGGCCGCGACGGCCAGCGCCGCCTGCTGGACCGTGGCGCATGCCGCGCCGCCGCCGTAATGGACCCGGGAGAAGAAGGACAGCTCACCGATCCCGCACGCCTGGGCCACGGTGATCTCCGGGCTGGTGTCCATCGTGAACGTCACCATCCCGTCCACGTCCGCCGGGGCCAGCCCCGCGTCGTCCAGCGCCGCCCGCACCGCCTCCGCCGCCAGCCGCAGCTCGCTGCGCCCCGAGTCCTTGGAGAACTCGGTGGCCCCGATCCCCACGACCGCCGCCCGCCCGCCGAGCGCGTCCCGGCCCCGCACGCTCATGAGTCCGCTCCGTCGGTGAGGGTGACGGTCACCGTGGCTTCGGTGAAGGCGACGGTCACCGTGCCGGTCACGTGGTTGCCGATGGCGTTGGCGCCGGCCACCCGGACCGTCGCCGTGCCCGCCTCGCCGTCCAGCTCCTCGATGCGGCCGGACAGCACCATCGTGTCCCCCGGATAGTTGGGCGCCCCGAGCCGGATGGCGACCTTGCGCAGCTCCGCGGTCGGGCCGAAGAAATCGGTGACGTACCGGCCGACCAGGCCGTTCGTCGTCAGGATGTTCATGAAGACGTCCGGCGAGCCCTTCTGACGGGCCAGTTCGGCGTCGTGGTGCACGTCCTGGTAGTCCCGGGACGCGATCGCCCCCGCCACGATCAGCGTCCGCGTGATCGGGATCTCCAGTGGCGGCAGCTCGGTGCCCACCCCCGGCCGTGTCGTCTCAACTCCCACTCGCGATCAACTCCCCCAGTTCCTGGAGCACTTCGCCCCCGCTGCCCAGATACGCGTCCAACTGGCGCCCCCACAGGAAGTGCCGGTGCACCGGATGCTCCACGTCGGCGCCCGCGCCGCCGTGCAGATGCTGACCCGTGTGCACCACCCGCTGCCCCGCCTCGGACGCCCACCAGGCGGCGGTCAGCGCGTGCGTCGCGTACGGCAGCCCCTCGTCCCTTCGCCAGGCCGCCTCGTACGCCGTCACCCGTATCGCCTCGATGTCCATGTGGGCGTCCGCCGCTCTCAGTTGCACGGCCTGCCGGGTGGCGAGCGGGCGCCCGAACTGCTCGCGGGTGTTGGTGTGCGCGACCGCCCGGTCGAGGGAGCCCGCACAGACCCCGGCCTGGAGCCCGGCGAACGCGGTGCGGGCGGTGGCCAGGACATCGGCATAGGGACTGGGGTCGGGGGCGGGGGTGGAGACGGCGTCCGGTTGGGGATGGTGGGGGCCGAGGGGCTCGGCGGGGGCGTCGTGCAACGTGAGGCGCCCAGCCGACCAGGGGGCGGTCAGCTCGGTCTCCGCCACGCCGGTGCCTTGCCCGAGCGCCACCAGCCACAGCCGCCGCTCGGCGTCCGCGACCAGGACATGCGTGGCGTCACGCAGCCACGGGACGACGGGCACGGTACCGCTCAACGCCCGGCGCCCGCAGGGCCCTACGGCAGCTTGCGCGGGCGCGGACGGTCGCACCGCCGGCTGTGCCGGGAGCGCGCCGGTCACCACCAGCGTCCCGTCGCCGATCCCCGGCAGCAGCCGCTCCCGCTGTTCGGCCGTACCGTGTGCGGCGATCGCCAGCTGTCCGTACACACAGCTCGCCGCGTACGGCACCTGGGCGGTGGTGCGGCCCTGTTCCTCGAGGAGCAGTACCAGTCCGAGGAGGCCCAGCTCCGCCACCGCGGCCACCAGCCCGGCCGCGGTGAGGGCTTTCCACAGCTCCGGGTCACTGCCGGTGCCGGTGGCCCGCAACCGTTCGGGGGTGGCGAGGTCGGCGAAGATCCTGGCGGCCAGCTCCCGGGCCTCGGCCTGGGGTTCGGTCGGCGTGAAGTCCATGTCAGACCTGCCCTTCGAGACCCTCGACGACCCGGAAGACGGGCAGGGTCAACGCCCCGTCCCCGTCCCCCTCCTCATCCTCGTAACGGCGGAACTCCACCCGTACCGGCAGCCCGATCCGCACCTTGTCGTACGGCACCCCGACCACGTTGCTCACTATCCGCACCCCCTCGGCCAGTTCGATCAGGCCCACCGCGTAGGGCGGGTCGAAGGCCGGGAAAGGCGGGTGGTGCATCACGACGTACGAGTAGACCGTGCCCTCCCCGGACGACTCGGCGGTGTCCCAGTCGAGGGAGCCGCAGGCGTTGCACCCCGGCAGCCAGGGGTGGCGCAGGGTGCCGCAGCCGGTGCAGCGCTGGATGAGCAGGCGCCCCTCCGCCACCCCCTCCCAGAAACCGGCGTTGTCCCGGTTGACCACCGGGCGGGGGCGCCGGGGCCTGGCGGCGGACGGCCTGGCGCGCGGGGCGTACTTGAGGATGCGGAAGCGATGGGTGCCGACGAGGTCGTCACCGACCCGGACGTCCGTGCGGGTCGTGACGAAGTGCCCCGTGCCGAGCTTGGTCGTCTTCCGCCCGGACACCGACTCGATCACCGTGTCGAAGACGATCCCGTCCCCCGGCCGCAGGGGCCTCAGATACTCCTGCTCGCAGTCGGTGGCGACCACCGAGGTGCAGCCGGCCCCGTCGAGCAGCGCCATCAGTTCGTCGTACGCGCCCGTGCGTCCCACATGCCCCGACAGACCGCCCATCGTCCACGCCTGGAGCATGGTGGGCGGGGCGACGGCCGCCGGGCCCCGGTACGCCGGGTTCGTGTCGCCCATCGCCTCGCACCAGTGCCGGATCATCGGCAGGTTGACCAGGTCCCGGCCCATCCCGGAGACGGCGGCCGGCTGCCCTTCGTAGGCCCTCAGCCGCGCCGTCAGCTCCTCACTCCCCTCGGCCACGGCCACCCCTCCTCATCCCGAGCCGCATCGTCGCGACGATCTCCCGCTGCACCTCGCTCACCCCGCCCCCGAACGTGTTGATCTGCGCCGCCCTGTTGAGCCGCTCCAGCTCGCCGTCCTCGAACGCCCCCGGCGAACCGGACCGGACCAGTGCCGCCTCCCCGACGATCTCCTGACACATGCGATACGTCGCGACTGCCGATTCCGTTCCCGCGAACTTCACCCCGCTGGCCTCCGCGGGGGCCACCCGGCCCGCCCCCGCGTCCCCCACCAGACGCCAGCTGAGCAGGCGATTCGCCGCGAGCCTGGCATGCGCTTCGGCCAGCCGAAAACGAATCCAGGGCTCGTCAACACGGCGTCGACCCGTCACCGGATCGGGGGTGCGGGCGGCGGCGAGCGCGGCCGCGTAGTGGTCTTCGGCCTGCATGGCGGTGGCGGCGAGGGCGACCCGCTCGTGGTTGAGCTGGTTGGTGATCAGCGACCAGCCGTCGTGCTCGGTGCCGACCAGGTTCCCGGCCGGGACGCGGACACCGTCGTAGTACGTGGCCGTGGTGATCTGGCCGCCCACCGTCTCGATCGGCGTCCAGGAGAACCCGGGGGTGTCCGTGGGGACCAGGAGGATCGAGATGCCGCGGTGCCTGGGCGCCTCGGGATCGGTGCGGCAGGCCAGCCAGATCCAGTCGGCGTGCTGGGCGCCCGAGGTGAAGATCTTCTGCCCGTCGATCCGCCAGCCGTCGCCGTCCCGCACCGCCCGGGTGCGCAGCGAGGCCAGGTCGGTGCCGGCGGAGGGCTCGCTGTAGCCGATGGCGAAGACCAGGTCGCCGCGGAGGATGCCGGGCAGGAAGCGGGCCTTCTGCTCCGCGCTGCCGTACTTCATCAGCGTCGGCCCCACGGTGTTCAGCGTGACCATGGAGACGGGGGCGCCGGCCCGGTACGCCTCGTCGAAGAACACGAACTGCTCGTCGGGGCCGCGGCCCTGGCCGCCGTACTCGACGGGCCAGCCGAGGCCGAGCAGGCCGTCCGCGCCGATGCGGCGCAGCAGGGCGCGGCGCTCCTCGGGCCCCTCCGGGGCGGGGAACGGGATCAAGCTCCTGAAGTAGGAGCGCAGTTCGGTGCGCAGCCGCTGCTGGCGTTCGGTGGGGGCCAGATGCATGGTTTCTGACTGTCCGTCAGATACAGCCCACTGTCAAGACGAACGAGGGCACGGCGGGCCGCGGCGGGGGTACGGCGAAGTGCGGCGGGGCGCGGGGACATGCGGCGGGGCACGGGAAGTCGGAAACGCCTGCGCGGCGGCGCCGAAGCACCGCCACGCAGGCGCGTTGCCATCCCCACAGAACTCCCCCCACCCCCGGTTCAGACGGGGGTTACCACAGCCGGGTGAAGTGGACGGCGACGTTGTCGTTGCCCTGCTGGAGGGCCGTCCAGGCGGAGCCGTTGACCTGAGCGGTGTTGCTCTGGTTCGAGGCGCCGTTGCCCACGGCGTTCTGCTGCGTGGTGGAGGAGTTGCCGTTGTTGTTGTGGCCGACCCCGCTGCCGACGACGCCCGCCACACCGGCGTTGGCGCTCGATCCGTTGTCCGCGACCGCCCCGTTGTCCGCTGCCGCCACACCGGCGAAGAGCGCTGCGGCGAGCGGAAGGGCGGAGACGGCGGCGAGGACGCGGGCGGTACGGATGCTTGCCATGTTGTTTCCTCTCAGAGCCCGGCTGTGCCGGAAGTACGTCAAGTAAGGCTTCGTCCGGGGCAGTTGGCCGACCACCTCGGGGTTGTCATCGACGTCGCGAGATCAGAATTGCCCAGCGAATCCCCGGCGAACAGCCCGGAAAGCCTTATTCGCCCTCAAGCGTGATGACAAGTCGATAAACCCCTTTCGCCATCTTTTGTCGATTCTCGCCATACTCGTGACTACTCCGGACATTCAGCCCATCAAGTACTCCAAGAGAAGAACCGTTCCGGCATCCCTGCCGGACGACGCCACCGGCCACGGCGTGTCCCAGCGAATCCCCCTTTCCTTTTTCGAACGCACGTACGAACATAGAGGCATGGCCACCACCGACCGGCAGGCCACGACGCTGGCCCTCGCACACGCCCTGTCAGCCGCCGAGCGCGGCCTGTCCGTCATCCCGCTGTCCCGGACCAAGCTCCCGGCCCTGCGCTCACCACACCGTTCCGCACCCGACGACGCCCGCTCCGGCCCACCGCCCCTGCCCTCCCGCCCCGGCATCCGCCCGGTCTCCCGCCCCGACGGCCAGGAACCGCCGACGCCGCCCTGCCACGGCGAGTGCGGCCGCCCCGGCCACGGGGTGTACGACGCCACCACCGACCCCGCCCGCATCCGCGAACTCTTCGCCGCCGCACCCTGGGCCACCGGCTACGGCATCGCATGCGGACTGCCCCCGCACCGCCTGATCGGCGTCGACCTCGACGTCAAGTCCGGCACCGACGCCACCGGCGCCCTGCGCGAACTGGCGCTGCGGCACCTGTTCACCATCCCGCCGACGGTCGTCGTGCTCACGCCGAGCGGCGGACGGCACGTCTGGCTGACCGGACCGCCGGACGCCGTCATACCCAACTCGGCCGGCCGGCTCGCCCCCGGTATCGACATCCGGGGCGCCGGCGGCTACCTGGTCGGCCCCGGCTCCCGCACCGACCACGGCGTCTACGCCACCGCCCCCGGCACCGCACACCTGGTCCCGGCCCCCTGCCCGCCGTCCCTGCTGCGCCTGCTCCTCCCACCACCGCGAGCGCCCCACCCCGCGACCCACCCCTCGGTCGGCAACCGGGGCCAGGGCCTGGTCCAGTTCGTCCTCGCCGCCCACGAGGGCCAGCGCAACACCCGCCTCTTCTGGGCCGCCTGCCGCGCCTACGAGAACGGCATCGGCCGCGCCCTGCGGGCCCCGCTGATCGACGCGGCGGTCCACACGGGCCTGACGGAACGCGAGGCCCGCGCGACGATCGCGTCGGCCGCGCGGATGACGGGGCACCGGCCGTAGCGTCCGCCTGATGCGGCCCGGGGACGCCCTGTTACGCCCTCGGCCGCATCGCCCCGGCGGGCCGGGAGAGCGCACCTTCTCCCTCCGCACCCCACCCGCCGCAGGGACAGCGCACCCCAGCACTTCCGTCCCCCCGTCCCGGCGGCCGGGACAGCGAGTACGCCTCAGCCTCTCCGTTCCCCCTCCCGCGGCCGGAACAGCGGGCGCGCCTCAGTTCATCCCCGTCGGTCTGCTCGGGAGTGAGCGGGGTGACGGTCAGCCCGCGAGGTGGAAAGCGGTAACAGACGGCAACGGCGGCCCCGCCCGCTCCAGCCACCCGAGAACGGGGACCCCGGTACCGAACGCGTCCGCCCCGAACAGACGAAGTCCCTCGATCACCGTCAACGGCGTGTTGTGCAGGACGGGCCGCGAACGTCGACGCCGTCGGTCAGATGCCAGTCGTCCGATCCCATACCGGATGCCTTCCCACGCCAGCAGGCGAACGCCCCACCGCCACTCCGGCCGGAAACCGCGCTCGTACCCGACGGACATCAGGGGAGACCGGTCGGCGCGCCGCACGCATACAGCAGGCCCCTGACCGTACTGCCTGGTCAGGGGCCTGCCCATCAAGCGGTGGGTGTGGGATTTGAACCCACGGTGACTCTCGCCACGACGGTTTTCAAGACCGTTCCCTTAGGCCGCTCGGGCAACCCACCCCGCGCTGATCGAGATCGGCGCGGGCAACAGAGTAACCGGTTCGTGCGGGCCGGTGGGCGTCAGTTGTCGCCCACGCGGGCTCCGAGGGTGAGGGTGACCGTGTGTTCCGAGCCGCCTCGCTTGTAGGTGATCTGCACCTTGTCCCCGGGCTTGTGGGTCCAGATCTCGCCGATCAGGGTGGGGCCGCTGTCGATCACGGAGTCGTCGAGCTTGGTGATGACGTCGCCCGGCTTGAGTCCGGCCTTGTCGGCGGGGCCGCCCGACTCGACCGCGGCGGAGCCGCTCGAGCCGGAGTCGGTGATCTGGGCGCCGCCCGACGAGTCCTCCAGGGACACCGAGGCGCCGATCTTCGCGTAGACCGGCTTGCCGGTCTTGATCAGCTGCTGGGCCACGTACTTGGCCTGGTTGATCGGGATGGCGAAGCCGAGGCCGATCGAGCCGGACTGCCCGGTGCTGCCGAGGCCGCCGCTGGATGCGGACTGGATCGCCGAGTTGATGCCGATCACCGAGCCGTCGGCGTCCAGCAGCGGGCCACCGGAGTTGCCCGGGTTGATGGAGGCGTCGGTCTGCAGGGCGCTCATGTAGGACGCCTTGCTCGACGCGCTGCCGTCGCTGGAGGCGACGGGACGGTTCTTGGCGCTGATGATGCCCGTGGTGACGGTGTTGGAGAGGCCGAAGGGGGCGCCGATCGCGATCGTCTCGTCGCCGACGGCCACCTTGTCGGAGTCGCCCAGGGGGAGCGGCTTCAGGTCCGACGGCGGGTTCTTGAGCTTGATCACAGCGACGTCGTAGCCCTGCGCGTGGCCGACGACCTCGGCGTCGTACTTCTTGCCGTTCGGGAACGTCGCCGTCAGCTTGCCGCCGTCGAGGGCGTCGGCGACCACGTGGTTGTTGGTGACGATGTGGCCCTGGGTGTCGAAGACGAACCCGGTACCGGTGCCGCCGTCGCCGCTGGTCGACTCGGCCTCGATGGTGACCGTACTGGGCAGCGACTTGTTGGCGACCGCCGCGATGGTGCCGGCGGCACGCTTGACCTGGGTGACACCGCTGTCGGTGGACGCCGAGACGGTCGTGGATCCGCTGTTGTCGTTGTTCTTGGCCAGCGTGTAGCCGAGCCCGCCGCCGGCGCCGCCCGCGACCAGCGCGGCCACCAGGACGGCAGCAATCAGTCCGCCGCGTCCGCTGCTCTTCTGCGGCGCGTGCTGCGGCTGCTGATACGGCTGGTGCTGGTGCTGCTGGTCGTAGGGCGAGCCCCAGCCGGCTCCGGCACCCGCCCCGGCGTCCGCGTAGGCACCTGCCCCGGCGTCCGCATACGAAGGGGTCGCGGGCGGCGGGGGCGGCCAGGAGCCCTCGGGGGCCTGCGAGGGGGGCGCGTAGGGGTCACCCGCGGCCGGGGTGGGAGCACCCTGGGGAGCCGGCGGGATCGGTGCGGTCGGCGCTTCGCCCTCCGACGCGGCGGGCTGCGGGGAGGCAGCGGGAGTCGCCGGCGGCACTGGAGGTGTGGACGGGGCCGGGGGTACCGGGTTGCCCTCGTTCTCGGTGCTCACAGCTTCTCTCCTCGGTCCACGGCTGCTCTTCTGGGTCGCGCTCGGTCGCGCTCATGCATGCTTGCTGTCGGTCCGGCGCGATTCAGCTGTGCATGTGTTTTTGTATGCCGTCAGCTTTTCCCACAGGCCGTCAGAGCACCATAAGCGGTGCCTGTGGGTACACGGACAACCTTTATATAGGGCCTGTCCGACAAAAGTTCCCTTTGCCGGCATCGGGGATGCCCCCGGGTACCCCCTCGCGGTGGCACCATGTCGCGGTGACCCACGCACCACAGCATCGCATCCAGGTCGTCGCCCACCGCGGCGCCTCCGAGGACGCCCCCGAGCACACGCTGGCCGCCTACCGGAAGGCGATCGAGGACGGCGCGGACGCCCTGGAGTGCGACGTACGCCTGACCGCCGACGGCCACCTCGTGTGTGTGCACGACCGACGGGTCAACCGTACGTCCAACGGCCGGGGCGCGGTGTCGGCCCTGGAGCTCGCGGAGCTGGCCGCCCTGGACTTCGGTGCGTGGAAGCGGGGGCCGGCCTGGCGGGGACGGGACGAGGAACCCGACTGGGAGTTCCGGCCCGAGGACCGCGCGGACACCTCGGTACTGACGCTGGAGCGGCTGCTGGAGCTGGTCGCGGACGCCGGGCGGCGGGTGGAGCTGGCGATCGAGACCAAGCACCCCACGCGGTGGGCGGGGCAGGTCGAGGACCGGCTGCTGCTGTTGCTGAAGCGGTTCGGCCTGGACGCCCCCGCGGCGGCCGCCGAGTCTCCGGTGCGGGTCATGAGCTTCTCCGCGCGGTCGCTGCACCGGGTGCGGGTGGCCTCGCCGACGCTGCCGACGGTCTATCTGCTGCAGTTCCTCTCGCCCCGGCTGCGCGACGGACGTCTGCCGGCCGGAGTCGGGATCGCGGGCCCCTCGATCCGGATCGTGCGCAACCACCCCGCCTACATCGAGCGGTTGAAGCGCAACGGTCACCAGGTGCACGTGTGGACGGTCAACGAGCCGGAGGACGTGGATCTGTGCGTGGAACTCGGGATCGACGCGATCATCACCAACCGGCCCGGGGCCGTGCTGCACCGGCTGGGGCGGTGAACCGCGCGAGCGCGAGGAAGGGAAGCTGAATACGTATCAGATAAAGAGTCGCGTAAGGACGTCTCGCACCTCTTGACCCGAACGCCCCACTCGCATCATCCTCGCTTCTCGGCCACACCATCGAAATCAAGCCACCCGAAGCCGCGTCTGGGGGACATGGCGACGGCCCGTCACAGGGAGTGCTCCGGCGCGTTCGGTTCGTATTCGTCCGTAGCGAATGCGTCACCGGGCATTCATTGGCCGGTTTCCGGTTCAGGCCGATGGGGCATCCACACCGTGGCGTGGGGCAAAGGAGGTCTCGGGGGTGGCGTTGGTGGTGGCACAGGAGGTGCCCACGTCGTCGAGCATGGCCGTACCCCATGGCCCTGCGGGCGTGGGGAAGGCGAGACACCGTATGCGTGATCAGTTGCGCACGGGCGGCCTTTCGGAATCGGTCATCGACGATGCCGTACTGATCCTTTCCGAGCTTTTGAGCAATGCCTGCAAGCACGGACGCCCGTTGGGCGACGCACTGGCCGGAGACGGCGACGTCCGGGCCGCCTGGCGGCTGGATCCGCGCGGCCGACTGGTCGTCGAGGTCACGGACGGCGGCGGACCGACCCGCCCGGCCCCCATGACCCCGTCGGTCACGGCACACGGCGGCCGCGGGCTGAACATCATCACGGCGCTGGCCGACGACTGGGGCGTCCGGGACGACGCCCGGGGCGAGGTCACCGTCTGGGTCGTGGTGCACGAGGAGGTGCGCGATCCGCACGGGCGCGACCGCCGCGACGCCTTCACCGCGCGCGTCATGACACCCTCGGGCCCGGGGACGGCCGGCCTGGACCTGGCGGACGCGTTCGAGGACATGGACTGAGCTGCGGTTGACCGGCCCGCGGCCGACCTGCGAGTGACCCGCGAGTGACCTTCGGGACGCGTACGGCGGTCCGACCGGGCCCCGTCCACAACCACCCCGTCACCGCCCCTCCCGCCATCTCCGCCACGGCTCCGTCCACAGGTTCCCGTGGTCCGAGGTGGGAACGGCTAGGCTCCCGGCAGTACGAGACGAGCCGTAACCGGGAGACAGCCAGATGGCCAAGAAGCGACCCCAGACGAAGGCCACACGGCCGCAGCCCGGCGACAGCGAGATCCCGGTCGTCGGCGCCCGTGAGCCCTGCCCCTGCGGCAGCGGCCGCCGCTACAAGGCGTGC
>NZ_JBEYFC010000191.1:0-15205 GCF_040634175.1 Streptomyces sp. NPDC007162 | reverse complement strand
TCCGGTCCTGATCCTGGGTCCCTCACTGGGTACCACCTGGCACATGTCGTAGAAGGCGTCTCTGGGCGTCCAGCTGGTCCAGGGCGGGCGCGTAAGTCCAGGTCGGGGCTCTGTGGCGCGCGCACATCCACGGGGCTCGTGACACCGACGTGACAGAAGGTGTGCAGCGGAGCCCGCGTACGGTGACGGTATGGGGGAGCGTCTTGACATCGGTATCTGGGCGAATGACGGACCGGCTGGACGCTGCGCTTGGGCAACCTGACGGTGCGTAGGGTGATCAGAAGTCGCAGCCCAGCAGGGCGAGAGGGCGACGTTCGAGCTGCGCGAAACGAACCTTTTCGCGCAGCCAGGCCGCAACATCACCTTGCCGTTCGAGCAGGAGAACGAGTTCCCGGAGTTCCCCCAGGACGATCACTCGCTGGTTCAGTGCGCGTTCGCTTTCTTCGATGGCCGGCCCGGTGAAGCCAGATGCAGAGATGAACAGGGCGCGGACTTCCGAGCGCCCGTACACCCGCACCAGGTGGCGGCTCATCGCGTTGATCTCGACAGGCTCACCCCACCACTTGATCTCCACGAGGTATGCGGATCCGTCGACTTCGAGGGCGTCGTCGATCTGTTCAACGGGATGCCCCTCCTCGCTACGGAGCGTAAAGGATTTCTGATCAAGATGCCTTCGGTCTCGAACAGGTCGTTGAGCACGCCTTCCAGGGCGGTGCCTCGCTTTCTCAGGTCGTCCTCGTCGAACAGGTCGTTGAGTCGGTCTCGGAGTGCTTGAAAACCTTGCCTTCCGTCGAGCAAGCCGCTCAAGCTCGCTTGTGCGTGCTTTGATACGAGCGGCCCGCTCTTCATCATGTGCTTGGCTCATCCGCGTGAATGAGTCCTTGACGTTCACGAGTTGTCGCACGTTTGCCTGCAGGCCCTGGGCCGGGAGACGGTCGTCCGGCCACGGTGTGGAGAAGTCTCGAATTCGATCGTTCGTTTGATGATTTCCCTGCGAACACCCAAGCCTGCGTCGCCCTGTTCATTGATCTGGCTCAGGACGACACGAACGATCTTGCACTTGCCGACTGCTGACTTGTCCGGTCAGGACGGATTGGTGCTCGTGCTGACGGCTCCGTTGTACTCGGGCTCACCGCCTTCGAGTACGCGGATGAGCGAGGCGGTGACGACGCGGGCGGCGTGGCCGATCAGCAGCTGAATCTTCATCCACCCAGTCCATCGAGTAGGACAGGGAATTCCGATCTTGCGTAGTCCTCGGCTCCCGCGCCGATATCCGTGCGCCGGAAAAAGTCCCAGGCTGTCCGGCGCACGGACTTGAGGGTCCGTCACGGCAAGATGGACTTCAGCCGCCACGCCTGCATGCGGTCGAGCGTGGCGGTGCCGCCTTCGGCGAAGGCGGCGACACCTGTGCTGGAGGGGTCGGGGAAGACCTGGTCGGTGAGGGTGACCTGTTCGCCGCGCGTGTTCTGGGCGTAGACCTCGACGGAGGAGGCGTCGACGAGGACGCGCAGGCTCAGCCGGCCGCCGTGGAGATCGAGGGGAGCGCGCTGGACGCCGGTGAAGGTCGGGTCGAAGTCGGTGGCGCCGGAGGCGGTGCGGTCGATGTAGACCTCGCCGGTGGCGGTGTCGTAGCCGATGCGGGTGCGCTGCCCGTTGCCGGTGCGGACGTCCAGGCCGGAGCGGTCGGCGGTGCCCGGGGTGAGATCGGCCTGAAGGTCCAGGGTGCTGCCGTGCACCGCGAGCGGGGTGGTGGTGTTCGTGACGCGCGTGCTGGGCACCTTGGTGCCGGTGCCGCGCAGCGTGGTCAGTGCACCGACCGGCTGCTGGATCAGCTGGACCTTGCCGTTCACGGTCTTCAGGGAGAGCTGGCGGGGGAAGGAGTCGGCGCTGCGCCACGGGGTGGTGGGGATGGCCTGCCCGTAGTTCCAGTTGTTCATCCAGGCGATCATGATGCGGCGGCCGCCGGGTGCGTCGTTCCACGTGTTGGCGGCGTAGAAGTCCGCGCCGTAGTCGAGCCAGTGAGCGCGCTGGGTGGTGTTCAGGGCCGGCTTGTCGGCGGTGGTGAACTGGTCGGCGAGGACGTGTCCCCAGCCGCCGGAGTTGGCGTCCACGATCTGGATCTGGACCTTTTTGCCCTTGTAGGCGGTGGTGTTGAAGGAGGCCCAGTCGAGGTTCTCGGAGTCGGCGCCGGTGGCGTTCTGCACGACCTTGCCGTCGACCAGCAGGTTGACGCCGGTCTCGATGGAGGGCGGCTTCGCCTGGGTGTCGGAGAGGACGACCTGGTCGAGGTTGAGGTGGCCCCAGCCGCCCGTGTTGTCGTCCACGACCTTGATCTGGGCCTGCTTGCCCTGCAGGTCGGACAGGTCCCAGGAAGACCAGTTCAGGGCCTCGCCGTTGGATCCGGTGGCGGAGCGCACGACCTTGCCGTCCACGATGAGCTCGACCGCGGTGGGGGCGTCGGAGCCGTCCGGGTGGTAGCCGCCTCCGACGAGGAAGTCCAGGTACTTCTTGTCGATGGTGAACGTCGGGGAGGTGAGGGTGCCGGTGGAGGCATCGCCGTTCAGGAAGGTGTTGACCAGGCCGTTGCCGAGGTAGCCGGATACCTGCTGCTGGCCCGGGAGGGCGCCCTGGGCCGGTCCGGTGCCGAAGGCGTCGCCGGTGGTGGTCCAGTCGCCGATGGGGCTGGTGTAGGTGCTGCCCTCGAAGTCGGCGAGGGTTTCGCCGGTGGGTGCCGGCTGGTCGCCCAGGACGGTGCCGGGTTGGTACGGGTGGTTGCCGCCGCCGACCTTGAAGTTGATGTAGTTGCCGGTCACCGTGAATTCGGGCGAGGTCAGAGTGCCGGTGGAGGCATCACCGCCGTGGAAGCTGTTGGCGAAAGCCTTGCCCTCGATGCCCGTGATCTGTGACTGCCAGTCCACCGCCCCGGTCGCCGGCGCGCTGCCGAAGGCGTCACCGGTGGCCCTCCAGTCGCCGAACGAGCCGGACTCGAAGTCCTGCGTGACGGTGCCGCTCGGCGGGGTGTAGCTGCCGTCGTCGTCGGAGGTGAACTTCTTGCCGTTGAAGTCGCCGACGAAGTACTGGGCGCCGGAACCGCCCGCGATGCCGCCGGGGTTGAGGTTGACGGCCAGTACCCACTTGGTCTTCTTCGCGTCGCCGTCGACCGGGAGCGGGAACAGGTCCGGGCACTCCCACACCCCGCCGGTGGCGCCGGCCGGGCCGAAGTCGCTCTGGTGGGTCCAGTGCTTGAGGTCGGCCGAGCTATAGAAGGAGATCTTGTGCTGGTCGGCGAGGGAGACCGCCATCAGCCAGCGCTGTGTGGGGGCGTACCAGAAGACCTTGGGGTCGCGGAAGTTGTTCGAGCCGATGTCGAGCACCGGGTTGTCGTCGTACTTGGTCCAGGTGGTGCCGCCGTCGGTGCTGTAGGCGAGGGCCTGCTGCTGCTTGCCGGAGGCTTTCTGCGCGCTGGTGTAGACGGCGACGAGCGGAGGGTTCTTCTTCGTCCCGAAGCCGGTGGTGTTGTTCCTGTCCAGCACCACGCTGCCGGAGAAGATCATCTCCTGGTCGTCCTGGGGGATGGCCAACGGGAGCTGCTTCCAGTGCACGAGGTCGGTGCTGACCGCGTGGCCCCAGGACATGTTGCCCCAGGTGTTGCCGGACGGGTTGTACTGGAAGAACAGGTGGTACTTGCCCTTGTAGTAGATGAGGCCGTTGGGGTCGTTCATCCAGTTCTGGGCCGGGGTGAAGTGGAACTGGGGGCGGTACTGCTCGTGGTAGAGGCCGGTGTCGGCCATGGCGGGGGAGGTGGCGACCAGGCCGAGCCCGGACAGGACGGCCAGTGCGGCCAGGAGTCTGCGGCGCGGACGAACGGTTCTGGACATGGCGCTCCTTGCAGGCGTGCGGGCTTCGGCTCAGCCGTAGGGGACTCACGGGTGACGCTTGACGCGTGTCGGGTGCGGGCGGCGGCTTGGCCGTGGCCTCGTCCAAGGCCACGGGTGAGCCCGGCTGTGGGGGCAGCACGGCACCGGCGGCTCCAGCCAGGGGCTGGGGCTGGAAACGTTTCGCCGAACGTACGGGCAACGTGTCGCCGAAGTCCAGACCCTGTGCGGGAAAACTCCCGAATGCGAGGATGAGGGCGGCTGCACGGTGCCATTGATCCCCGGGAGAAATCGTTGTCCAGCGAGCAGAGCGACACAGGTCGGCGAGCGGCGACCATGCGTGACGTCGCGACCATGGCCGGGGTCGGCATCGCCACCGTCTCGCGGGTCGTCAACGGCAAGCCCGTCACCCCTGACCTGGCGCAACGGGTGACGCGCGCCGCCGAGCAGCTCGGCTACCGCCAGGATCTGACGGCCAGCAGCCTGCGCCGGGCCGACCGCCGCACACAGACCCTCGGCCTGGTCCTGGAGGACGCGGCCAACCCCTTCTCGGCCGCGTTGCACCGCGCGGTGGAGGACGCTGCCGCCGAGCGCGGCATGCTGCTCCTGGCCGGGTCCACCGACGAGGACCCGGTCCGGGAACGCGGCCTGCTGAAGACCTTCACCGCCCGCCGGGTCGACGGCCTCATCGTGGTGCCCACCGGGCAGGACGGCGCCGACCTCGACACGGCCCGCCGCGCCGGCACACCCGTCGTCTGCGTGGACCGCCGCACCACAGCGCTGCAGGTGGACACCGTGACGGTGGACAACCGCGAGGGTGTGCGGGCGGCGGTGAAGAGGCTGCACGAGGCAGGGCACCAGCGCGTCGCCTTCCTCGGGGACCTCCGCTCGATCTGGACCGCCGAAGAGCGTTACGCCGGGTTCGTGGAGGGGCTCGCCGCGGTGGGATGCGTTCTGCATCCCTCTCTCGTGAGGCGCGACCTGCACGGCGCGGACGCCGCCCAGGAGGCCACCCGCGAACTCCTGGCGCTCGCCCATGCGCCCACGGCACTGATCTCCGGCCAGAACCTCCTGACCATCGGGGCCCGCATGGCCCTGCAGGAGCGTCAGCTGCAGCGCCGCGTCGCGCTGGTCGGCTTCGACGACCTCCCCCTCGCCGACCTGCTCGAACCGGGCATCTCGGTGATTGCCCAGGATCACTCCGCCATCGGCCGGCAGGCCGCGAACCTGCTGTTCGACCGGCTCGACGGCGCGGGCGGGGCCGCCCGTCACCGGGTGCTGCCCACCCGCTACCTCGCTCGCGGCTCCGGTGAACTCCCCGCTCCCGGGCGCTGACGACTTCCCCGTGAACGAGTCGTTTCCAATGTGTTGACGGGGCGAGCCCCTCGGTGCTTCACTGCCGGAACCGGTACCGAAACCGGTTCCGGAACCGCTGCCGGTACCGGTTCCGTCGATCTCTGTACGATCGGCCCTTCGGTGCGGGAGAACGTCTTCCGCCTCTGCGTCGAGTGAGAGGAGGTGGCATGGGAGTCACCATCGCCGACGTGGCCTCACGGGCCGGCGTCAGCAAGACGACGGTCTCGCGAGTGCTGAACGGCAAAGGCGAGATCAACGAGAACACCGTCCTGAAGGTCCGCAAGGCGATATCGGAGCTGGGCTATGTGCCGAGCGCCGGAGCGGTCGGACTCGCACGCGGCACCACACAGATGATCGGCATGCTGGTCCCGGACATGGCCTGGGCCTGGGCCGGCATCGTGCAGGCGGTCGTCGAAACGCTGGAGACAGAGGGCTTCGGACTACGCATGCTGACCTGGAACCGCGGTGAGGAGTCACTGCGCAGGCTCGGCCTGCAGGTCGCCGCCAAGTCGTTCGACGGTCTGCTGGTGATAGAGCCCGAGGGCGCCATGGGGTACATCACGGAACTGCACGAAGCGGGCCTGCCGGTCGTGCTGATCGACGATCGCTTCCAGCGGCCGGGATTCCCCTACGTGGCCACCACCAATCGGGAGGGGGGTGCGCAGGCGGCGCGGCACCTGCTGGAGATCGGGCGCCGTCGTCCCCTGGTGATCACCGGTCCCGAGGCGTTCGGCTGTACCCGTGAACGGCTGGACGGCTTCGTCGATGTCTACGCCGAAGCCGGGATCGAGATCGGCCAACGCAGTATCATCCCCGGTGACTTCGACTTCGAACGCTGCCGTAGCGCGGTGGCGCGCGCTCGCGCGGACGGCGTGGAGTTCGACTCGGTCTTCGCGCACAACGACCCCTCGGCGGCCGGAGTGCTGGCCGCACTGCACGAGGCCGGTCTGTGGGTTCCACAGGATGTCGCCGTGGTGGGCTTCGACGACCTCGAGATGGCGTCGTACACCTACCCGGCACTGACGACCATCCGCCAGCCGATGCGGGAGATGGGTGAGGCGGCGGCGCGGCTGCTGCTGGATCACGTGCGCGGATCGCCGAAGGCCGCCCCCTCGTGCATCGTCCCCACCAGCCTCGTGGTCCGTGGCTCGACGTCAAAGCCGGGCTTGAACTGACGCTGCGTCATCCAGATGTGTCCGGCGTCGGCGTCTCACCAACCGTCCGTCTCCGCCGCTCCTGCCCAGCCCCGCAGGCGGGGACGGACCCCATCCGCCCAATGAACCGTCCTACCGGCCCTCGGGCAGGGCGGTAGGTCGGCCAGCTCTACCTGAAGCCGCTCCACGCAGCGGCCCCGACCGGCCTGTTCGCCTGTCGGCCGACTTCATCACCCGCCACGCGGAACCGTGTTCACGCGTCACCACCGAGGTGCGGTTTCCCTCGGCGGGCTTCCTGATCCGGCACACGAACGGTACGCCGGGCACACCCCGCCCGGACGCTGCCCACTCCGGGTCGGACGTTACAGCCGCGACCCGCGGCTGACGGCCGATGCCGCTGCAGACGAACTCACCTCTCGGGCCGGCCCATCCGGGTGACTGCCCGCTTCCACCTCTTCGCCGCCCCCCTGCGCCCCGTAATCGCTCAACGGCAAGGAGCCGCCCCATGCGTACGTCTACTCGTCACACCGTCAGAACCGCCCAGGTCCTGTGCATCACCATCACCGCGGCCCTGGTGGCCACCGGCTGCGGCCGCAGTGCCGACTCCGGGCCCGGCAAGGACGCACCCGCGAAGATCGGCAGCGGCAAGGCCACGGGCAAGGTCGTCATGTGGTCCATGGGCGACACCGACCCGGCCCTGTTGAGCCTGGCCAAGAAGTTCGAGAAGCAGAACCCCGGCGTCAAGGTCCAGATCACCCCGATTCCCTGGGCCTCCGCCCATGACAAGCTGACCACCGCGATCGCCGGCGGCAACACACCGGACATGTCCGTGGTCGGCTCAACGTGGATGGCCGAGATGGCCTCCATGAACGCCTTCCAGGCCACCCCGACGACGTTCAAGTCGTCGAACTTCTACGCCGGCCAGTGGGACACCACCAAGTACAAGAACACCGCCTATGGTGTCCCGTTCGTCGCCGACACCTCGGCGGTCTACTACCGGACCGACATCACCGAGAAGGCCGGCATCAAGGGCCCCCTGGCAGGCGACCGTGAGGGATACATCAAGGACCTCAAGGCCATCCAGGCCACCGCCGGCAAGCAGAACCCCAAGCTGCGCTATGCCAGCGGGTGGTTGATCGGCTTCAACTCCTGGCTCTTCTGGGTGCCGATGGTCTGGCAGCAGGGCGGTGACATCTACGACGCCAAGACCAAGAAATTCACCTTCGACACCCCGGAGGTCGCCAAGGCGCTGCAGTACTACGCGAGCGTCCCCCAGCAGCACCTGGCGCCGACCGACAAGGAGGACAACGTCCAGGGCTTCCAGGACGGGCTGCTCGCCGTCTACCAGGAGGCTGCCTGGGCCGGCGGCGCCTTCCACAAGGACTCCCCGAAGCTGGACGGCAAGTGGAAGACCATGCCGGTGCCGTACAGCAAGCAGCCCGCCGGGTTCGCCGGCGGCAGCGACCTGGCGGTGTTCAAGGAAGCCAAGAACCCCGAGGCGGCATGGAAGTTCGCCCAGTTCCTCACCGAGCCCGCCAACCTCGCCGCCTACAGCAAGGCCACCGGCGTACTGCCCCCGTCGCCCGCCGCCTGGTCGGAGGGGAAGCTGAACGAGGACGAGACGAAGAAGGCGTTCGAGGAGCAGCTGAAGTTCAGCAAGGCGCCGCCCGCCATCACGACCTGGCAGCAGATCGCCGACGCCATCGACTCCGAACTGGAGAAGCTGTCCCTCGGCAAGGCCACCGTCGCCCAGGTGCAGCAAGCGCTGCAGTCCAAGGCCACCAGCATCGGCACCGGCCGCTGAGCGCCGGCACGTCCGCGGCCCTCCAGCAGCCTTCTCAGCCTTCTTAGGGACGGATGACATCCATGTCCACGAAAACGCTCCCTGGGCGGGACGACGTCCATGAGCCGATCACCGGGCGGCCGGACGGGAGTGCCGGCCGCCGGCACTCCGGGGTCCGCCGCACGGCGCGGGCGCAGACCCGGGCCGCCTGGATCCTCGGCGCGCCCTTCCTCGCTCTGTTCGCGGCCTTCATGGTGTTGCCCGTGGTCTGGTCGCTGCTGATGAGCATGACCGACACCGAGAGCGCAGACCTGCGTACTCCGCTGAACGTGTCGTTCATCGGCCTCGACAACTACGTACGGCTCTTCGAGGACGAGCAGTTCGTGCACGCGCTGCGCAACACCGGCGTGTTCGTCCTGGTCGGCCTGCCCCTGACCCTGGCCGCCGGGCTCGCCGCGGCGGTCGCCCTCGACCGCGGCATCCGCCGCTTCCGCGCCGTCTTCCGGGTCGGCTTCTACCTGCCGGTGATCACCAGCGTCGTGGCCGTCGCCGTGATCTGGAAGACGCTCCTGGACCCGCGCGCGGGGCTGGTGAACACCGTCCTGGCCTGGTTCGGGATCGACGGCCCGGCCTGGCTGGCGGACACCCGGTTCGCGCTTCCCGTCATGATCCTCATGGCCGTGTGGCGCAACCTCGGCACCGTCATGATCATCATGCTGGCCGGGCTGCAGTCCGTACCCCAGTCCCTGATGGAAGCGGCCGAACTGGACGGTGCCGGGGCCTGGCAGCGGTTCTGGCGGGTCACCTTCCCGCTCCTGCGCCCCGCCCTGCTGCTCACCGCGGTGACCACCGGCATCAACTATCTGCAGTTCTTCGACGAGCCGTTCGTGATGACCAACGGCGGACCGCTGGACTCGACCCTGTCGGCCACGTTGTACAGCTACAACCAGTTCGGCAACGGCAACTACGACATGGCGTCGGCCGCCGGCTACGTCGTCTTCGTCCTCATCGTCGCGCTGACCGTCCTGCAGTTCCGCGTGCTGCGAGACAAGGACTGATGACCATGAGCACCCTCTCCACCCTTCAGACGGCCGGGCCGGACACGGACCGGACCCTGCGGCGCCGCCGCGTCCGGCAGAACTGGGGCAACCCATGGCTGTATCTGCCGCTCACCGGCTGCCTCCTGCTGATGATCGCGCCGTTCCTGTGGATGCTGTCGGGCTCCTTCAAGCCCGAGGCCGACATCCGCAGACTGCCGCCCGTTCTGATCCCCACCACACCCACGACCGCCAACTACAGCCAGCTGTTCCGCAGCCTCGACTTCACGAGCATGTTCGCGAACTCCGTGATCGTCTCCCTGGCCATCACCGCGGGCAACCTGCTCTTCTGCTCGATGCTCGGCTACGCCCTGGCCAAACTGGACTTCCGCGGCCGGCGCCTCGTGTTCAGCCTGGTCATCGGCACCCTCATGGTCCCCGCCCTGGTCACCTTCGTACCGCTGTACGTGCTGGTGGCCAACATGAAGCTGACCGGTTCGCTGCTCGGTCTGATCCTGCCGTTCCTGGCTGGTCCGTTCGGGGTGTTCCTGATGCGGCAGTTCATCTCCACCCTGCCCGACGAACTCATCGACGCCGCCCGCGTCGACGGCTGCGGTGAGCTGGCCATCTTCTGGCGGATCATCCTTCCTCTGACCAAGCCGGCCCTGGCCACGCTCGGGATCATCGCCTTCCTCGGCTCGTGGAACAGCTTCCTGTGGCCCCTGGTCGTGGCCCAGAACCAGGACCAGTACACGCTGCCGGTCGGACTCGCCCTGGCCAGCAGCGGCCAGTCCTTCACGCGCTACGGCATCCTGCTCGCCGGCGCCGTGGTCGTCCTGCTGCCGGTGATGCTCGTCTTCCTCCGCTTCCAGCGCCAGTTCGTCGCCGGAATCGCCACCACCGGCCTGAAGTGACCTCCGTCGCTCGCCCTCATCAACTCACTGACCTGCAATGACTCATGACTTGGAGACCACCGTGGGACAGCCGGTCCGCGCCGCCGTGTACCTGGATCCGGACGCCTCCGTGGAAGCGAGAACCGAGGACCTGCTGTCCCGGATGACCCTTGCGGAGAAGGTCGGGCAGCTGCTGATGCTCGACGCCCAGCACGGGGACCTCGAGGACATCGTGTCGGCCAAGCTGGCCGGGTCGGTCCTGCATGTGATGCCCGCGCGCATGCCGGAGGCCATGGAACGGGCCCGGCGGACACGGCTCGGCATTCCGCTGCTGACCGCCGACGACTGCATCCACGGCCACTCCTTCTGGCCGGGCGCGACCATCTTCCCCACACAGCTCGGCATGGCCTGCACCTGGGATCCCGCTCTGATCCACCGGGTCGCCCGTGCATCCGCGATCGAGATCGCGACGACCGGGATCCACGGGACGTTCTCCCCGGTGCTGTGCATCACGCGGGACCTGCGCTGGGGCCGGATCAACGAGACGTTCGGCGAAGACCCCTACCTGATAGGCGAGTTGGGAGCCGCGATGGTGCGCGGCTACCAGGGCGAGGGCCTCGCTGACCCGACCGCCGTGCTGGCGTACGCCAAGCACTTCGCGGGCTACTCCGAGACCCTGGGCGGACGCGACGCCAGCGAGGCGGATCTCAGCCCGCGCAAGCTGCGCTCGTGGTTCCTCCCCCCGTTCGAGCGGGCGGCCCGGGCCGGCTGCCGGGCCTTCATGCTGGGCTACCAGTCGATCGACGGGGTGCCCATCACCGCCAACGAATGGCTGATCAACGACGTGCTCAAGGGCGAGTGGGGCTTCACCGGCACGCTGGTGACCGATTGGGACAACGTCGGCCGGATGGTCTACGACCAGCGGACCTGCGCCGACTACGCCGAGGCGGCGGCGGTCGCCGTCAACTCCGGGAACGACCTGATCATGGCAACGCCGGCATTCTTCGAGGGCGCCCAGGAGGCGGTCGCCCACGGCCTGGTCGAGGAGAAGCGGATCGACGACGCGGTACGGCGGGTGCTGCGGCTGAAGTTCGAGCTCGGGCTCTTCGAGGACCCCCGTGCCCCCGACCCCGAGCGGCAGGCGCAGGTGATCGGCTGCCGCGAACACGCCGACCTCAACCTGGAGACCGCCCGACGTTCCCTCGTACTGCTGCGCAACGAGGGGATCCTGCCCCTCGAGGGCGGGCTGACCGCGGACGGAACCGGCCGCGCCACAGGCCGGGGCACGCCACGCACCATCGCGGTCATCGGCCCCAACGCCGACAGCCCGGAGGCCATGCTCGGCGACTGGGCGGGTGCCACCGGCCAGGTGCCGTGGATGCCCGAAGGACATCCACGCGAATTGGTGGAGACGGTGCTGGACGGCCTGCGCGCCGTCGTCCCCGCCGACTGGACCGTCACACACGCCCGCGGAGCCGACATCGAAAGCCCCGCCTTCGATCCCGACCAGTGGATCGCCGGGCCCGACGGCCAGCCGCAGCCGCCCGTGTTCCTCCCCGCCCCGGTCGATGAGGCACAGCTTCGGGAGGCCACCGCCGCTGCCGAGGCCGCGGACTACGCCGTCGTGGTCGTGGGGGACACCATCGCCCTCACGGGCGAGGTGCGCTCCACGGCCACCCTCGACCTCCAGGGAGGCCAGATCGCGCTGCTGGACGCGGTCGCCGCCACCGGCACGCCCATGATCGTCGTACTGCTGCAGTCCAAGCCGAGCACCCTCCCCGACTCGGCACTGAACGCGGCAGCGCTCATCGAGGCGTTCAACCCGGGCATGCGTGGCGGCCGCGCCGTCGCCGAACTCCTTCTCGGGCTCACCGAACCCAGCGGCCGGCTCCCGGTCTCCTTCGCACGCCACGTCGGGCAGCAGCCGGTCTACTACAACCAGGTGCGGGGCCAGCACGGTGACCGCTACGCGGACCTCACCCAGGACCCCCTGTTCGCGTTCGGCGAGGGCCTGAGCTACACCACCGTCACCTACTCCGACCTCACCGTGCACGAGGACGAGGTCTCGGCCGACAGCACCGTCCACGCCACGGTGCGACTCACCAACAGCGGAAACCGTCCGGCCCTGGAGACGGTCCAGGCGTACGTCAGCGACCTGACCACCAGCGTCACTTGGGCCGAGCAGGAGCTGAAGGCGTTCACCCAGGCCGAAGTCCCCCCCGGTGCAACCCTCGCCGTCGATATCAGCGTCCCTGCCGGACACTGCTCACTCGTCACCGCCGACAACCGTCGCGTGGTCGAACCAGGCGCGTTCATGCTCCGCGTCGGCCCCAGCTCACGACGGGAGCAACAGCTCAGCGCGGGATTCCGCATCCGGGCCTGAGGGCCGGCGCCCGGCTGCCCCAGGGGCGGTCCGGCGGGCCCTGCCTGACATACCGAAAGGCACGCGTGTGTCCACTCCACCCCTCGATCCGCACTACCCCGTCGCGCATCTGCGCCCGCCCCGCAACTGGGTCAACGACCCCAACGGGCTGGTCTTCCACGACGGCTACTACCACGTCTCCTACCAGTACAACCCGTACGGCGCGACACACGCGAACCTGCACTGGGGCCACTTCCGCAGTCCCGACCTGCTGAGCTGGGAGCCGTTGCCGATCGCCCTGTCCCCCACGCCCGGCGGCGTGGACGGCGACGGCTGCTTCTCCGGCAACGCCGTCTCCGACGGCGACCGGCTCGTCGCCTTCTACTCCGCGCACCTCGTGGCGCGCTCCCCCCAGCACCAGCCGGTCACCTGCGCCGTCTCCCACGACGGCGGCATGACCTTCCGCCCGCGGGGCGAACTGCTCATACCCGAGCTGCCCGAGGACTGCACCATGTACCGCGACCCGTACGTCTGGCGGGACGTCGACGACTGGCGGATGCTGGTCGGCGCCGCTCTCGCCGACGGCCGCGCCGCCACCCTCCTGTACGACTCACCCGATCTGGAGACCTGGACCTACCGAGGGCCCTTCGTCGCCCGCCACCCGGAGCCCATCGGCGACACCCTTGAGCTCACCGGCGAGGGCTGGGAATGCCCCCAGTACCTCCCGGCAGCCGGCGGACAGGCCGCCCTCATCTTCAGCACCTGGACCGAACCCACTGGCCCGCAGTGCGTCGCGGCCCTGATCGGCGAAGAGCACGACGGCCGTTTCAAGGCCGGCGCACCGGTGTGGGCGGACCACGGCCCGGACTGCTACGCACCCGCCCTACTGCGTGCACCTGGGGGCAAATGGCTGTTGTGGGGCTGGTCCTGGGAAGCCCGCGACCAAGCCTGGGCCGTCGCCGGTGGATGGGCCGGCGTCCTCACGCTGCCCCGTGAGATCCACGTCGGCGCCGACGGCACCCTGCGCCAGCGGCCCGCCACCGAGCTGCTCGCGCTGCGCGGCGAGCGCACCGTGCAGGCCGAGGGAGCGACCCATGGCCCGCAACCGGTGGAACTGGGCAGCGTGGGAAGGGCCTTCGACCTGACAGCCCGTCTGGAGCCGACCGGGACCGCCGGCCTGCGACTGCTCACCACCCCGGACGGATCCGAGTACCTCGACATCCGCCTCGATCCGGACGCGGGCGAACTGGTCGTCGACCGCTACCACGCCTCCCTCGACTCCCGTGCCCACGGCGGCGCCTACCGGATGCCCTGCTCCACCGGACAGCCGGTCGACCTGCGCGTGGTCGTCGACCACTCCATCGCCGAGGTCTTCCTGACCTCTACCGGCCAGGTCCTCACGCTGCGGTTCTACCCGACAGGGCAGGGCCCGTGGCGACTTCAGGTCCGCACCGCACCGGGCACGCGCCTCCGCTACGCGGTCGACGCGTGGGAGCTGCACCCGCTCGTGGTCAAGATGCTGACCGCCGGCGCCGCAGAGCAGTACTGAAGAACAGGTCTGAAGGAGGATCCTCAATGAGCTCGCATGGTTTTGGACGACGTCAGTTCCTCACCACCGCAATCGGCGTCGCCGCAGCCTGGACCCAGGTTTCCGGCAACGCTTCCGCCGCCACCTCGTCGCGTAGTTCGTCCGTGCAGGTCTGGCTGACCGACATATCAGCCAAGAAGTGGGTCGTCGCCCAGAGCGATGTGCTCTTCCGGACGAAGAGCACGGGCAACCCGCTGACGATCAAGGTCGACGACAGCGTCAAGTACCAGAGGATCCAGGGCTTCGGGGCGGCCATGACCGACTCTTCGGCCTGGCTCATCAACAAGCTGCCCACCGCTGACCGGGCGAAGCTGGTACAGAAGCTGTACGACCCCTCGAAGGGCATCAGCCTCAGCCTGATCCGCACGCCGATGGGCGCCACGGACTTCAACGCGTCCGGCGACTACTCCTACGACGACATGCCGGCGGGACAGACGGACCCGACGCTGTCCGACTTCTCGGTCCAGCACGACGAGAAGTACATCATTCCGGTCCTGCGGCAGGCTCTCGCACAGAACCCGTCCGCCAAGATCCTGGCCAACCCATGGAGCCCGCCAGGCTGGATGAAGACCTCGGACTCCATGATCGGCGGCACCCTCAAGAGCGACTACGCTTCCACGCTGGCCGACTACTTCGTGAAGTTCATCAAGGCTTACGACAAGGCCGGTGTGCCCATCTCCTACATCACACCGCAGAACGAGCCCATGGGCACGCCCAGTTGGCCCGGCATGTTCCTGTCCGCCTACCAGGAATCCGCGGTGATCCAGGAGATCGGCCAGGCGTTCGCGGCCAACCGCATCTCCACGAAGATCCTGGCCTGGGACCACAACTGGGATGTGCCCTCGTATCCCGAGACGATCTTCAGCGACCCCGCAGCCTCCCAGTACACTGCCGGCACCGGATGGCACATCTACAGCGGCAACCCGACCTACCAGACTTTGGTCCACAACGACTTTCCGGGCAAGGAAACCTACATCACGGAGGCCAGCGGAGGCGTCTGGCAGAGTGACGACGAGACGGCGTTCAATGACGCCCTCGGCACGTGGATCATCAAGGGCATGCGCAACTGGGCCAACGGCGTGATGCTCTGGAACACCGCCCTCGACCCCAAATTGGGTCCGCTCAACAGCGACACCAACGGCATCCCCATGTGCCGG